>DAINCT010000024.1:466-18783 GCA_036732245.1 Chloroflexota bacterium
GCCGCACATTGCGCCCATCGTTGGGGCCGCGATTGGTGACGCGAGCGTTGCCACGGCCACACGGCAATTAGCATCTGTCAGGGCGTAACTGGCTCGGAGGCGACGTAGATCTCAAGCGTAAGGGGTCCGCTCGGCAGAGTAAGGCCGCCAGTCGGCCCATTCTGCACGTAGCCGAAGGTCGAAACCTGCACGGGCACCGTTTGCCCAGTGGTGATCTGCTGGAAGGAATAGTCCGGTTGCCCGTTGCCGGCGCCAACAATGGGACCAGAGTTGTCGCCCGCCTGGTGAGTAACAACAGAAATGCTGACGTTTCTCTGAGGTGCGTCTCCCTTCCAAGTCAAATCAGCCGTCACGTTGCATTGTATGAAACTCTTGTCACAGGTAACGCGGGAGTTCGCCACATCCCACTTCGTGGTGTCGGATAGTCCCTTTCCATCTACGTACATGCTTGGGGCGGGATAGAACTGTACGCTTGCGGCCGTCGGCTTCGTCCCCTTAATAGCAGTCGTCTCGTACACAACGACGTGGCTCTCGCCAGGCCGCAGCGTGACCGCATCACGCCCGTCACTGGCGAAGATTACGTCGGGTCCACTGGAGACAGTGACCCGACACGGCATCCTTAAGATCCCGGCCTGCGAGCTGGGGTTCTTCACACGGAACGCGACCGCCGTGTCGTAGCCGGTAGTTCCAGGCAGTCCATAGCCGTTCGCCAGCACCGTTACATCGCCGTCAACTGCCGGAGCAAAGGGCTGAGGCGTGGTCGATGCCGGTGTCGGTGTGGACTGACCCCGCGGGGCGCTGGCCGTCGCCGTGGCGGATTGACCAGCGACTGTCGAAGATGCCACGGTCAGCGGAGTGGTTGACGTCGTGGACTGCGCGAGCTGCTTTTGCAGAGCGGCGACGGTGGCTTGAAGATCCCGAACCTGCTGATTGGATTGGTTGCCGGAGGAGCTGCAGCCGGCGAGGAGCACCGACGACAGACCGAGACTGACGGCGAGTCTGCCCATGGTGGGTGTGCCCCCTAATCTTGGCGCAGTGGGGCCGAACAGCGATGCCTGAGCACGCAGACCGCCGCCGATGCGCCATAATAGCACGCATGCAATGCGGAGCCGCAAGGGTGGGGGGCGGAAGCGAAGAAGGGCGGCTCATCGCCGCCCCCTTCACGCTAGGCCGCTTGTCGCTGCGGGGGTGCATGCCAGCCTTCCCGTACCGTCACCCGACAGCTAGCGCAGCGGATGTAGGTCGGATACGTGCCGCGGTAGGCGGTAACGAGCACCCGTCGCCCGCATTTGCGACAGGGCACATACTTGCGCGGGAGGATCGGCGTCGGCTTCATGCCGCCCGCCCTTCCTGCCACGGCGAACGGGCCGTGCAGGCCTTGAGCGCCTCGACCAAGAGCCGATGCCAGGTGGACGCCGGCAGCGCGGGCGTGCCGCAGTTGGTGCAGACCTCGCCCGGCCCCCACGCTGTCCAGTGGTGCGGGTCGCAGTCGAACAGGCAGTGCATGGGCATGGCGGCGTCGGCAGCGCGGGCTAGCGTGCGTGGCCGAGCGCCAATTGGGCGGCCACACCTCCACGCGCGCGGGCTACGCGCCGCGCTTCCGTAGCCGCACCCTGCCGGGCCGAACGGGCGGCTGACACGATCGCGATTCTGTGCAAAGATGCACTACGTGAGTGAACTTCTGGCCTTCAGCGCAGACCAAGTACGCCGTCTCACCGGACTCAGTGAACGGCAATTACGCTACTGGGACAATACAGGCTTCTTTTCGCCAGCGCTCGGCGAGACGGCGGCACGAGCACGGTTTGCTCGGGCGTATTCGTTTCGCGATCTCGTTGGGCTGCGCGCTATCGCGGAGATGCGGAACACGTACCACATCCCACTACAGGAGCTTCGGAAAGTCGGCGCTACCCTGTGTGAACCATTCGCTGCTCCTTGGTCGGATCTGACCTTCTACATTGTCGGTCACAGCGTCTTCTATCAGGAAGACAAGGACGCGGCGATCAAACGTGCCCGTCCGGGTCACCAACAGGTGATGCCCTTCGAACTGACCCGTATCGTCGGTGACGTCCGCCGGGCAATCGACCGCCTGCGGCAGCGGTCGAAGGAGCAGATTGGGCATGTTAGTCGGCACAGGGACATAGCCGGCAACCAACCGGTCCTCGACGGCACGCGCATCCCTACGCGGGCCATCTGGGAATTCCACGCAGCTGGCTACGCTCGCCGGTCGATCAGACGCGAGTATCCCCAACTGACCGCTGAGGACATCGACGCCGCCATCGCGTACGAAGAGAATAGCCTCTCCCGGGCAAGCTAGAGTATGTGAGGACTGAGCGAGACCGAGCCACGTGCGCATCGTGACCGACGCGGACGTGCCGAATTCTGTGGCCGACTTTCTGCGATCCCGGGGTCACGAGGTCGTATTCAGTCGCGATATTGTCATGCCCGACTCGCCGGATCACCTCGTTGCCCGTGCTGCGTCCGAGAGGGACGCGATCGTGCTCACATGGAACCGGAGGCACTTCCTTAGCCTGGCCAAACGGCGCCGCGGACCAACCGGACCGTACACGTACGGCGGCATGCACCTGATCACATTCGACAACTGCAGTCACGCCGAGGGGTTGCAGCGGCTCGAGGTCCTCATCGATGAAATCGAAACGGCATACGAAGTTCGAGTCGAGCACCGCGGCGAGCGGATGATCGCCGTTGTCGGCCGGATGTACCTAAGGTTGGAGGACCTCAGGTAGCAGCCAACCGTACTGAGAGACAGAAGGCGAAAAGGCCGGTCCTTACTGCCGCTCTCCGTCAGCCCCTGGGTGCGCACACGACGCAGCGAGCTTGCGCCTGAGCCGGACCCGCCGGAGACCGGCACCGTTACGTCGGCAACTTTGGGCTCTACGCGCCGCGTGGCGGCTACTGTCCGGGGCTAGCAGGCGCAACCGGGTGACTGGCGACAGGTGTCGCGGAAGGTAATACAGCAATTGCCGCAGTGCCAATTCCGCGGATCCGTAGCTACGCACACGATGACGCGATCGTGAGGGGTCCGCTGGCTGCTGTCGGTGCTGATCGCAGCCTGTGTCAAAACTCGTCGTCGCTGGCCGGAATTGAGACGTTGATGTTAAGAAGGGTTTTGTGACTGGTGCTCGTGCGCGGTCTGGAGCGCTGCTGGTGCCGCCGCCCGGCTGCGCCGATTCCGGTCGTTTTTAACCCGCGCCACCATGACCGATGAAATCATCGGTCTGTACGACCGGTTCCTCGTCGCGCTGTTCAACCGCGCCCAGCGCATCCAAACCGAGCAGTTCACACTGGCCAGCGCTGGGCGACAAGGTGCGGTTGTTCGTCAAGATCGGCCAGGCGTTGCTGGCGGCCAGGCAAGCCGGGCACGACCCGTTTGCGGCAATCGAGGCAATCGTGCCCTGGGACGTGTTCGCAGCCGGCGTGACCGAAGCAGGGCAGCTGGCCCGGCCCGCCGAACGCTTCGACTTCCTCGACCCCCTGAGCACCAGCTGCACAGCTACGCCGGTATACGCCGGTGTTGCTGGAAACCCTGCAGCTCAAGGCGGCGCCAGCGGCGCGGGCGTTGCTCACGGTGATGGAGACGCTCAAAACGTTGAACGAGAGCCAGGCCCGTAAGGTGCCAGAGGATGCGCCGACCGCGTTTGTGCGCAAGCGCTGGCAGGGCCTGGTGTTCACCGACCAGGGCATCGACCGGCGCTTCTACGAACTGTACGTCCTGGCCGAACTCAAGAACGCGCTGCGCTCCGGCGACCTCTGGGTGCAGGGATCACGCCGGTTCAAAGACTTCGAGGACTATCTGCTGCCCGCCGAGGGGTTTGCGGCGTTGCAGGCGTTGCAGGCGTTGCCGCTGGCAGTAAACCCGGATGGCGAGGCCTTTCTTAGCGAGCGAGTGGGGTTGGGCAGCGTAGCGCAAAACCTCACTTCACCAGTTATTTAGATGCAATGGTACGGTGCCACCGGCACGCTTCCTTCCTTGATTTACGGAGGAGATATCGTGGAGCGTCAGTACGCGCGCTTCGACCAGGCCTCTCTTCTAAGCTGGTGGCCTCAATCACCATGCACTTTTTCGTGGCGGTCTCACGCCGGCTCCTCGCTCAGCTGGGCCCAAATCGAGCCCCCCGGAAAAGCGCGCCCAACCCCGGGCGACCTGCTTAGTGACCCAGGATGCGTTGGCGAGGTTTGCTCGTTCCGGCATTCACTCCGGCGTGCACTTCAGATCCGGAGCCGGGGATCGAGTAAATCTCGGGCGCCATCGCCGAGCAAGTTAATCGCGATGACTGTGAACATGAGCATGATCCCGGGAAACGTTGAGATCCACCAGGCAGTATTGATCCGCTGCCGTCCATCGTTGATCATAGAGCCCCATTCGATGCTCGGTGGCTGCGCGCCCAGCCCGAGGAACGAGAGCGACGCGCCCGCCAACATCGCACCCGCAATAGAGAGCGTGCCAAGAATCAACATCGGGGCCACGACGTTGGGAAGCAGATGTCGAAACATGATTCGCAGATCGCCGCACCCGGTCGCAATCGCCGCGTCGATATAGGGGAATTCTTTGGCGGACAGCACGCTCCCACGCATCACCCGAGCGAAAGTCGGTATGAGTGCCAGTCCGATCGCGAACATGGCTTTCAAGCTATTGGAGCCACCATGTGTACCGAGCGCGGCAACGATCATCAGCGCTAGAATGATGCCTGGAAACGCCATGAGCAGATCCGTGAAGCGCATGATCACGAGATCACCAAGCCGTCGATAATACCCAGCTACCAAGCCCAGCACTCCCCCTACGGACAGGCCGATGGTCACTGGAACCAGGCCCATTGCGAGTGAGGCGCGAGTGCCCTCCACAGAACGGCTCAGAACGTCCCGACCCTGCGCGTCGGTACCCATCCAATGCTGTTGAGAGGGAGGCAGGCTCGCATTGAGAAGGTGCGACCGGTAGGGATTATGCGGTTCGAAGCTCTGTGGTGAAATAGCCCAGAGGACGAAGCCAAACAGAACGATGAGCCCAACCAAAGAGTTGCGCTGCCGCAGAAATCGGCGCACCTCTCCACGAAAGCGACGGCTCTCGAGGTACGATCCTTCAATTACCCCCGTTGGCTCGATCTGGTTCACCTGCATCGAAGCTAAACCTTCAAGAGTATCGGACACGTGGGTCAAGAAACGCATACGAGAGATCGATTAGCAGGTTGATGCTGACTTGAAGCACGGCAAACAGCAGAATGATGCCCTGCACCAGCGGGATATCCTTCTGTCCGATCGCAGCGACCACGAGGCGCCCAATTCCCTGACGTGAGAAGACCGTTTCGGTGATCACAGCACCACCGAGAAGCGCGCCGAATTGGACCCCCAGGAGCGTCACGGCCGGAATCAACGCGTTGCGCAAGGCGTGTCGTAACACAACGGTCAGCGGTCGAAGACCCTTAGCACGAGCAGTGGTCACATAGTCCTGGCGGAGCACATCCAGCATGCTGGAGCGAACTAGCCGGGCCACACCTGCGGAGAGCGCAAGCCCGAGCGTAATTGAAGGCAGAACCAAGCTGCGGAATGTTGTGGGATTGAGGAGTGCAGTAAAGGTATGTGGGACATGGCTGCTCGCAACCGGAAACCAGCCGAACTGGACAGAAAAGACAAAAATGAGCAGGACACCAAACCAGAAGACCGGCATGGAAATGCCGGCGAAAGCGAACACCATACTGACATTGTCCAGAATCGAGTTGCGACGAATCGCGGCGAGTGTACCGAGGACAATGCCGAGCAACGAACCGGCGATGGTGCCAGAAACCGTCAACTGGATCGTGGCGGGAAACTGATCAGCAATTAAACGAGTCACTGGGTTCGAGCCGGACTGATAGGATCGCCCCAGGTCAAAGCGAACAGCTCCGCTCACAAATGTCCAATATTGCTCCAGGAGCGGCTTGTCGACACCGAGTTGATGATCGAGTTGCCGGATCTGCTGGGGCGTCACCCCAGGCGTGCCGATAAGCAGCAACTCGGCAGGGTCCCCAGGCACCAGGTGCATGACGAGGAAGATGAGTATCGTGACTCCCAGCAGCACTGGAATTGAGGAAACCAGGCGACCGAGAATGTACTTGCTCATTTCCGCAGGAAAATGTCGTAGAAGATCGGGTATGCCCGCACATCAAAATTGAGTCCATGAACCGCGCTCCGAGCACCCATGATGTAGGGAAAGACGTAAATTGGTAACAGGACGGCGTTCTGCATCAAATACTGCTGCACCTGGCTGTAGATCTGCATGCGCTTCGCGCGATCCGTCTCCTGCGCCCCTTGATCCAGCCATTGATCGAGTTGCTGACTCTTAAGGCGGCTAGTAGAGCCAACCGATGGTGCGTTCCGACTGTTGAACGACGTCGCAAGAATGTCCGCATCGCTATTGACGGAACTCGCACCGGAAATATTGTAGTCGCCATTCTTGATCGCCTGGAGTTGCGGTCCTCCCGCTAGATACTGAATTTTGACCTCGGCACCAAGATCCTTCGCTTGCTCCTGAATCGATTCAGCGATTGCGTGACGCTGCTCCCGATCAACATCGGCTTCGAGATAGACGACCGTGAATCGGTTGCCGTTGTTCACCCGAATGCCATCAGATCCAGGTTTCCAGCCGGCAGTATCGAGGAGTTGCTTCGCCTTCGACGGGTCGTATTTGTACATGCCCTCGACGGACTTATCGTACCCAAAGGTTGTGGGCGAGAGCGGGGCATCGGCCTTCGGATAGAGGCCAAGGAAGAAAGCCTTGATCATCGCGTCACGATCAATGCCATAGAGGAATGCTTGGCGCGCAGCTATATCATCGAAGGGCGGCTTGCTTTCGTTAAACTGCAATACGAATGGGATACCAGGCGAAACCGCGCTCGCGACGAAAAGATCCTTGTTGCCCTTCATCTTTTCAACATCTGCAGGTGGCACCGTCTCAATGATGTCCGCTTCACCGGCGGCGAGGGCAGCGGTGCGTATCGACGTTTCTGGAATGATCTTAAAGGTAAGCGTATCGACGTAGGCCGGACCAGAATGAGCATATGACGGTGACCCCCACTGGTAGTCCGGATTACGGGTCAGAGTGATGTGATCTTGTTTCGCCCACTCCTTGAAGATGAATGGCCCTGAGCCGACCGGATGGTTGGCGAAGTCCGTGCCGTACTTTTGAACCCCTGCGGGGGAAACCATGCCGAGAAATGCTTGGCTTGCGTAGTTGAAGAAGAGCGGGTACGGGTCCTTGAAGGTGAGTCGGACCGTGGACTGGTCCGGAACGTCAACCGTGTCAAGCGAGCTGAGCAGCGTGGCGGCGTACAGCGATGCGGTCTTTGGATCTTTGATGCGGTCGCAGTTGAATTTCACGGCGTCGGCGTTGAAGGGCGTACCGTCGTGAAACTTGACGTCGGTGCGGAGCTTGAAGGTATAGATCTTGCCGTCGGGTGAGATCTCCCAGCTCGTCGCCAGGGCGGGCTTGAATTGGAAATCTGATGTCTCCGTAACCAGGGTGTCGTTGATATTCTCGACGATGCGATGCGTCACGGCCCAATTGGTGACGTTTGCGTCAAGCCCGCCGCTCGGAGGTTCCGTTGCGAGGGCAACTGTCAGGGCACCGCCTTGCACTGGCTGTACGGCGGAGGAAGCGGCTGCGCTTGGCGCAGCATTGCCGGCACCTGCTGTCGCATTGCCGCTAGCGCTCGTTGAGCGTACGGTCGTCTGGGAATTCTTGTTGGAGGGCGAACTGCCGCAGGCAATGGTGAGTGTCAGCCCACCCGAAGCAGCGATGACCTTGAGGAAGTCACGTCGGCTCAGGCCAAGCCGTCGCGCATTCTGTTCGGCCAGGCGCTGAAAGTCGGGGTCGTCCAGCCAGCGATTCTTGATGGTCATCTGTTTGTCCTTTCTGTTTAAGAGACGGGTGGACCGGTGGTTAGCGCTTATCAAGTCAGCCTGCTCAGAGCCTTGTGTGCGAAAGTTAGACTGGAGCGCGGCCATGAGGCTCGGGTCCAGGGACTGGGTAGGAGTGGTGTGCTGCTGCCGGCGGAGTGAACACCGGTACGTCGAGGTCTAGAATGCGTGCGTTGAGCGCAGGAACGTCGTCAGCCAGGATCCATTCCAGCCGCCCGAGCTGATCGTCGATCTGTGCTGCCACAGCCTCGAAGACCTCAGTGGACTGGACGGTTGGCTTGCTGTCGGAACTCGCAACCACGCTGACGAGGGACACCAACTTGCTGGTGAGCCGTGCCGGCGCGAACGCCATACTCGCGGTGTTCGAAGCGAAGAGCTCCTCCTCGATCCTCGACAGCCGCTGCACCAGATCCTGTAGGGTTTCGCGCACGCTTTCCGCATTCGATGAAGCGCGGGTTCGCTGGTCCCATTCCTGGAACTGCCGGCATGTCTCGCGGATGCGGTTGACCGCATCGTTAGCGTCAGCGAGTTTGCCATAGATCTGCACCAACAGAGCGAACTGCGCGTCGAGATCCGCCTGCGTTGCGGTAAGGCGCGGATTCCTGATGATCTCGAACTCTTCGGTGCGAGCCTCACCCCCCGTCGTCAGGCGGACTTGGTACGAGCCCGGTGGCACCAGGGGACCGCGCAGGCCTTGGGGAAGGGTGATACTTGGCCCCATCGACGTATCGCCGACAACCGGCGGTGGCGCCGGCCAGCGCATATCCCAGACGAAGCGGTTCGTGCCAGGCTTGGCTGGAACCCGCGAAGGTTTTGATTGAATCGCTCCCTCAGCGTCGCCTACGGCCTCACTACCGTATGAGTTGATCACCCTTCCCCCGTGGTCGAGGAAGGTCAGCGTGACCGGCGCAGTTGATTCTTGGTATAGAGAATAGGTCACGATCACGCCATCAGGTGGGTTCGTCCCTGCATTGAGAAATCGTCTGACGGTGCCGGTGGGACTTTGTACCTCACAGTAGGTTGCGAGGATTCCCAGCGCAAGCCCGTAATTCTTGCCAGGGCCCGGGGCGTAACCAAGCCCCATTTGGGGTATGACGCGGTAGGTGGGACGGGGTCTGAAGAGCTGAACTGCGCCTTGATGGTCCCCGGCGGCCATCTGACGGAGCGGAGTCAGGTCGTCAAGAATCCAGAAGGAGCGCCCGTGCGTGGCGGCGATCAGATCGCCATCCTTGACGGCCAGATCGTAGACGGGCACGACCGGCAGGTTCTGACGGAAAGGCAGCCAGTGAGCGCCATCGTCGAACGAGATGTAGAGGCCGGTCTCAGTGCCTGCGTAGAGCAGCCCTCGCTGAATAGGATCTTCGCGGATCACGCGGGTGAAGTCATCCGCTGGGATACCGTTCGTAATTATCTGCCAGGTCTTGCCGTAGTCTTTTGTCTTGTAGAGGTACGGGTGCGTGTCGTCGAGTTTGTAGCGGGTTGCCGATACATAGACCGCCGCCGGATCGTGCGGCGAAGGCTCGATGGTATTGATCGTCGTCCATTCAGGTAGATCCGGGGGAGTGACGCTGTTCCAGGTCATGCCGCCGTCGCGGGAGAGATGCAGGAGACCGTCGTCCGAACCAGCCCAAAATACACCGCGCTCGTGCGGTGATTCGGCAAAGGCGAAGATGGTCCCGTAGACGTCTGCTCCGGCCCCTTCCTGGGTAATCGGCCCTCCAGAAGCCTCCATTTTGGTCGCATCATTTCGCGTCAGATCGGGGCTGATCATCTCCCAGCTCGTTCCCTCGTCCGCTGAGCGAAAGACGTGATTGCCCGTTGAAAAGAGGACGTTCGGGTTGTGGGGTGACAAAGCGATCGGATAGGTCCACTGAAATCGGTACTTCAGGTCTTTGGCCCCGGCGATGCCGGTCGCCTCAGGCCATACCGTGATAATGCGGACCTCGCCTGAACGGTGATCGTAACGCAGCAGGATCCCACCGCCACCAGGCGCACTGCCGACGGCACCAGAATAGACGATGTTAGCGTCATCGGGTCGCACCGCGATATGGCCGCTTTCAGAGCTGCCGACCGGATAGGCCTCACTGAGACGAATCGCTCCCAGGTTCGATCGGCTAGGAACGCTGATGGCGCTGTTGTCCTGCTGCGTCCCATACACGCGGTAGGGGAACTGATTGTCCACAGCAAGGTGGTAAAACTCTGCAGTCGGCTGGTTTTCAATCGTGGACCAGGAGGCTCCCCGATTGAAGGAGACACAAGCGCCGCCATCGTTTCCTTCAATCATGCGAGTGGGTTCGCGCGGGTCAATCCAGAGGTCATGGTTATCCACATGGGGCGTGGTCAACTCGGTGAACGTGCGCCCGCCGTCGGTGGACGTGAAAGCCGCCTGGCTGAGGACGTAGATTCGCTCGGGATCCTGCGGATCGGCAAAGATATGGCTGAAGTACCACGGGCGGCGGCGCAATCGTGCATCCTCATTCACCCGTTCCCAGGTACTCCCCGCGTTGTCCGATCGGAATAGCCCCCCATCCTGCGCCTCAACGAGAGCCCACACCCGGCCAGCCTTGGCCCGGGATACCGCGACAGCAATTCGCCCTTTGCTGCCTCGTGGGAGCCCAGGATTGTTCGTCAGCTCGATCCAGCTATCACCGCCGTCGGTTGACGCATAGAGACTGCTATCTGGTCCGCCACTTGTGATACTCCATGGAGTGCGTCGAGCCTCCCAGATGGCTGCAAAGAGGATGCGAGGGTTGCTCGGATCGAGGGAGAGATCGATCGCCCCTGCATTCACGCTTCGAAACAGAATTTTGTCCCACGTCTTGCCACCGTCCCGCGTGCGGTAAACACCGCGTTCCTTGTTCGGCCCGAAGGCGTGCCCGAGAGCCGCAACATAGACGAGATCCGGATTGTGGGGATCAATTCGAATCCGTGCAATATGGCGAGTATCTTCAAGCCCGAGGTGCGCCCACGTCCTCCCTCCATCAGTGGACTTATAAACTCCATCGCCGTGCGAGACATCGACGCGAATGCACGATTCGCCCATACCAGCGTAAATAACGTTGGGATCAGAGTCGGCAACAGCAATGGCACCGACAGCAGCGGTATGGAAATAGCTATCGGAGACGTTTTCCCAATAGGTGCCACCATCGCTCGTCTTCCAAACACCACCTGCGCAGGCACCAAAGTAGAAGGTCATGGGATGCTGCGAGTCTCCAGCGACGGCGACCACCCGACCACCACGGTGCGGACCGATGAGACGCCATTCCAACGGCTGCAGCGAGCGCTCGTCCACGTCCACGACACTTAGCTCCTAATTCGTTCACCGATACGCTACAAGTGCGATTCTACTTCACAATATGTAGCACTCCGCCATCTGGTCATTCGGTCCTCTGCACTGCCGTGGAGGGACCTTTGCGGCGGCGAGTTGCTCTTCGACTGTTGGCCATGCTGGTAGATTTGCTGTGCTCGTCGGTTCGTTTGCCATGGTATTGTCTCTCCCGTGCTGGATGGGTTCAAGCTCTGTAGATTCCGTCTTACGAACCTTCCTCTCACCGCCGTAAGAGTGGTCCCCCTTCTCTCGCTGAGGCTCCTTGGCAATGTCGAGCCAGTCGTCGTCAAGTCTCTCGGCACCGGCACCGCGTGGGCGGATCGCGTCAGGTTGGCGGTTGGTCAGCGTCGCCGCACTCGACGGTGATGTTCCAGGTGGCGACCAACCTTTGGGACTGCGGGTACCGAAGCGAATAAGCGATCGGACCGGGGCGGGAGTAGAGCGGCGAGCCGTTCTACATCCGGCGGAGGCACTTCAAGAGGCCATCGAACAGCGCCACGAAGCCGAGCTGTCCGAAGACCAGGACCAGCGGGCGCCGGAATAAGCACCTCTTGCTGGTCAGCGGGTTGTCCGTCCGGGGATTCGCTGGGTTCGTCCAACGACGGGACGAGCCCCCGAGGCAAGCACCTTAGGCAGACGCTTGGTCGGCGGCAGGAACCGACCACCCTCGGCGCCATTCCGAACGGGCGCTGATTAAGAAAGTGGCGGCGATTATGAAAGCCACTACCAAGATGACCCACTCGAGCGATCCGCTGTGGTGGTCCGGGTCGAACACAAGCTCGATCCAGTCGTGCCACACGAGCGTAAGGAGAAGCAACCCCATACTGGCGATAGCAAGGGTGGACTCGACCCAGAAGCGCAGGCGCAGCTCTCGCTTCATGACCGCCTCCTTACCCCGACCTCCAGACCTGGCCGGGCCTGGGCCTTCGGAGGTGACTGCGGTCTTTAACCCGCTGCCATCCGATGCTAGTACTACCAATAACACCGAGGCGGCAGAGTTCTTTGGGAGATCAGAAACGGCCAAATTCATTGCATCATTGCGCTGGGTTCAGCTCATGGGTGGATGGTCCACCTCCAACCCGGTCACCATGAGCAGCCGGACGTCAGCGGGAACGATGTCACCGCTCCGGATGGCGATGATGTCGCCTGGGACCAACGCGGGAGCCGGTTGCGTCCCTTCCACGCCGTCTCGCCAGACGCAGACCTGGCAACCGGGGCAGGAGGATGCCCGGGGCGGGATTGTACGCGGATGGCGGCAGGACCAGGCATTCACGACACACGGTTTCGACCGGCGCTTCTACGAACTGTGCGTCCTCATAAATGCGTTTTCGCAACAGCAATGAATTGTTCTTCAATGGGTGAGAGCTGATGATCCTCTTGCCAGTAGAGCGCAAGCGCAACCCGTAGTGGTTTACCGTCTATCTCGATCACGATGTTCCGCAATTTAGGATCCTGCATTGGGAAGGTGTCGGCTAAGATCCCAGTTCCCATTCCTGACTTAACGATGCTGAGCAGGGAGTACGGCGATGCTGGTTCGGCTACTATGTTCGCGTGTATACCCAGGCTTACGCATGCATCTAGGAAGATATCTCTGTACTGATATCCGTGCTTCATAATAACGAGCGGCTCGTTCACCAGGTCATTGAGCTCTATCGAACCACGATTCGCAGCTCGAGCTGAAGCTGGCGGGGGCGGATGTGCCGGAGGCGGTGCCGTCGTCGGGAGGAAACGCGGCGTAAGGCCGCTGGAAGGGGCGAGCCCGACCAAGACCGACAACGGCAACGAGACCATACCGCAGAAGCCGGCCGAAGGTGCGGGGGAAACCCCGCCGCCGCCACTACCACCGCCTCCGCCGGTGGCGATACAGCCCAAGCGGTTTCACGGCACCGTCACGCTCGACACAGCCCGCGTCGGGCGCGACGCCGGCCGGATCGCCGAGGAGGTTATCGCGCATCTCTCCGGCCTGGTCGGTGCCAGGGTGACGGTAACGCTCGAAATAGAAGCCGAGATCCCGTCAGGCGCTTCGGATCACGTGGTGCGCACCGTCACTGAGAACAGCCGGACGCTGAAGTTCACGAGCCAAGGCTTCGAGAAAGAATAGCGAGGCGAATGCAGGGCATCACGGCCCTGCCCCAAGCGGTGGGTGGGTTCCAAGAAGAATGCCCTGTGCTCGTGTACCGCCGTTTTGCTCCGCAGAATATCCCCTTCTGGGAAGTAAACCGGTGAATTTGGCTTGGGTGCACGCCTACGGCCCCCCCGCATATCCTTGCCGTCCTCGATGCGATAGACGAAGAGGTCTTGCCATTCGACCTGCCTGCTACGCCACCACTAACGCGGGGATGACCTCTTTTCCGATGAGATCGATTGCGGCCAGATTCGCGCCCCTGCTATCTCTGTGCGGAGGGATGATGAGCTGCACGTAGTTCGTCCCGAGAGCTGGTATCCACTCTCGCAACTGGTCAACGCACTCATCCGGCGATCCGGCAATCACGCGGTCGCGCAGGACGTCTTCCAGGGTGATATCGACGGCCGCGGTTATCCCTCTTGCCCAGGTATCCAACTCCGTGTTGAAGGCACCGTTCCGCCAGTAGTATCGGTAGGTCTACACGATTCCCGGGCCGTACTCCTCCAGCGCGGCAGCTCTGGTTCTGCCGATCAGAATCTCCCTCATGAGCACGGTGCAAGGATCCGCGCCGAGCGCGCGGCGACGCTCCAAGTAGCAGGAGGCCATCGTAAGCGTGCTCGACCGATCCTGAATGGGGTCGGTAACCCACGCATCGCCGAGGCGCGCGGCACGTCCCACACCTGCCATGCTCATGCCGGCGAGCCAGATCGGAGGATGCGGTCGCTGTACCGGCGCCGGAAAGACGGACACTGAGGCAAAAGCGTATCGACGCCCTACGAACGTAAACGGTCGCTCCGTCCACGCCCGCCGAATGACCTCGATTCCCTCCTCGAACAAGCTCACGCGGTTTCGAAACGGCACGCCGAAGTGCGTGAAATCCCGGGGCTGATACCCCATTCCCAGGCCGAGGATGAGGCGTCCTTTCGACATGACGTCCACCTGCGCGGCCTCCTCGGCAATCCGCACCGGATTGTAGAGGGGTGACAGCAACACGGAGGTGCCCAACCGTACCGTGTCCGTACGCGCAGCCAGCCCCGCCAGGAGGTTCAACAACGCGGGGTGCTGGAATCCCTTCGAACCATGGTGCTCGCCGAAGAGCACGCTGTCGAAACCTACGGCCTCAGCCCGCTGCGCCCCCGCCACGAGCTCCTCGAACCCACCCTGAATCCCGTATAAGCCGAACCGCAGGTCCATACCACTTTGCCCCTCGCTGCGGGCTGAAGGAGCCCGCGGCGTCAACCCTTGAGGTCTTCGAGTACTCTGGTCCATGCCTGCGTTGTGGCCGTATCCGAGGAGGGCAACCGCACGCTGATGCGGTCGGCGACTGCTGCGTAGCGCTCCCGCAGCCGCCCGGCCAGCTCATCGTGCGGGCCTACGACCGCGATTTTTTCGAGCAGCGAATCGTCGATGAGTGCAGGCATGGACTTCCAGTCGCCGCGGAGCGAGAGCTCGTGCAGCTCGGGCACGAGATGCTCGCCTCCCACGCTCGCCGTGACCCGCGAATACGAGCGCGTGGAGCCGTAAAAGGCGATCGAGTGACGGGCCGCTTCCTTGGAACTCTCGAGCTCGCGAGCGGACGAGCCGGTGACGATCATGACCATGAAGCACCATTCGAACGGTGCCGTTCGGTTGGGATCGCGGGCCTCGCCGCCGAGCTGAACGGCCGGGCGAAGCACGTTTTCGAGGTACGCCTGCGAGTGAAACCTGTGCACCCGAATGCCGTCGCAGAGCTGCCCTGCGAGCCGCGCGGTGAGCGGGTTTACCGCGGCGATGTGCACGGGAACGTCGGCATCGCCGGCCGATCCGCCCGGGTTGAACTCTGGCGAAAGGAGCGACAAGTTGTAATACTTGCCCGTATAGCGCAGCGGACCTTCGCCTCTGAACGCGGACCAGATCGCCCGTAATGATTCGATGTACTCGCGCATCTGCGCCGCGGGCTTGTCCCAATAGGACGAGAAACGTCGCTCGATGTGCCCTTTGACCTGGGTCCCGAGACCAAGGACGAAGCGGTTCCCGGAGAATCTTTGCAGCTCCCAGGCGTTCATCGCGGTGATCATGGGACTGCGCGGAAATGCGAGCGCTATTTCCGTTGCCACGTCGAGAACGGATGAATGTTCGCACGCCAGCGCGGATGCGAGCAGACAATCTCGTCCCATCTCGCTGATGGTTACACCGTCGAAACCGATACGCTCCGCACGCTGCACCGCCGCGGAGACCTGACCAAGCTCCGCGCTGATATTGAGTTCGACCTTCAACTGTGCCATCTACTTGCGGAGAACGAAGAGCTCATGTGCTCCGCCAGAAGATTGTCTCGGCATTGTGCCTCAAGAAATTGGGCCACGCCGCGTCGGAAATGCCACAGCTTGGCAGCTCTTGCACCGCTCTCTCGAACGACATGAGCGGAAAATCTGTCGCGAACATCACCTTTGAGCGCCCTCTGCTGGAGTTCAGGTACTTGATCAGCTCCGGCGGGTAGTAACGAGGAGCGAATGCCGAAAGCATGTGGTAGAGATTTGGCCACTGAGCCATCATGCCCACCAGGACGTCTGACCAGGGATGGCCGCCATGGGTACTTACAATCGTAAGCTCAGGCCAGAACACGCACACGTCATCCAGGTGTCTCGGATGTTGGATGAAACTGGAGACCCTGGCAGCCGGCATGCCCACCGTCACTGTTACTGGTATGTCCAGCTCTATGCATTTTGCATAGAGCGCGTAATAGATGCGGTCGCTCATCGGGACCCCGACAAGTGCAGGCACGAGCCGGAGCGCAGCGCCTCCGTCGTTGCGCACCATGCTCTCGAGCCGGCGCACCGCCGCAATGCCGTCGCGGGGATCGACGCGGACCGATAGCTTCAGCCGCTCCGGGTACCGTTGTACGGCATCCAGCGTCCAGCGATAGCCTTCCTCCGGATTTTCGGTGGACCCCATCGGTGGCGGGCCCAGCAGAGCCCTGTCGATGCCGGCAAGTTCCATCGCTGTAATGAGACCCGTCGCATCAAGCGGAGCGAGTCGCTGCGAAGAGCCAAAGACATGGCTCGTACGGTCCCAGGAGACGCCGCCCTGGGGCGGATTGGCGTTGACGTAGCAGTCGATCGCACCTTCGGGCACGATCGTCTTGACCCATGGGACCGGCTCCGATGTCATGGCAACCTCTACCTTGCTCCCGTCCTCGGCTCCAAAAGGATGCAGGCGCTCCTCAGCGCTGTCAACAAACGTGGCGACCCGTCCGAGCGGCCGATCTGATCCGGCCGGCCCGTGAGAGATCGAGCCGAGCTCAACCCTTCCGCAGCCGCGGGTCCACCACGTCCCGCACCGCATCGCCGAGCATGTTGAACCCGAAGACGGTCAAACCGATCGCCAGGCCGGGCCATATCGTGATGTTCAAGGCGACCGCGATGTAGTTACGACCTTCGCTCAACATCAATCCCCAGGACGGTATGTCCGGCGGGAGGCCGACTCCCAGGTAGCTGATCGCCGCCTCGATCAGGATGGCCGATCCCAGCGTCGCCGTGGACAGGGTAATAACCATGGGCAGAATGTTGGGCAGCAGATGCCGGCCAATGAGCCGACCGTCAGACGCTCCGACGGCCTTCGCGGCCTCGACATACTGGAGGTGACGAATCGTGAGCGCACCGCTTCGAAAGACGCGCGCCATCGGGAACGCGAGAATCGCCGCCAGCGTCGCCACGATGTACAGGCCTCGCTGGAAGGGCACGCCGACCGATAGCAGGCCGCTGTGTGGCCAGTGCACCGTCGCCGTGAGGACCTGCACGACCGACAGCAGCACCACGATGGGCGGAAATGAGATCAGCACGTCGAGGCAGCGCTGCGTGACGAAGTCGGTGCGACCGCCCAGGAACCCCGGAATCGCACCCAGCCCAAACGCGACAATCGTCGCCAGCAGCACAGCCAGAGGGCCGACCACGGCCGAGACCCGTGCGCCGAAGACGATGCGTGAATAGATGTCGCGTCCCAGATGGTCGGTGCCAAGATAGTTCCTTGCGCTCGGGGCTTGAAGGCGATGTATGGGGTCGGTCCGGCTCGGGTCGCGCGTTGCGAGCGAGCCGGCAAATACCGCCGTGAGCAAGATCGCGAGGATGACGAGCAGTCCGAAGGCACCCAGCGGCTTGGCGCGAACGAACCGCGCGACAGCGCCGATCGGCATCCCGCCGCGCGAGGCCTTTCCTCCGGCGAGGTCGCCCAGGGCCGACGGAGCACTCTCGCGCGACGTCATCCGAGCCTGATTCGTGGGTCCATGCGGGCACAGACGACGTCGACGAGCAGGGTGACCGAGACCACGAGGGCCGCGCCGAGAAAGTTGATCACCTGGATAACCGGAATGTCGCTGTGAACGACTGAGGCGAACAGGTATCTCCCCATACCGGGTAGGTTGAAGATCGTCTCCAGAATCACAGACCCACCGATGAGCACGGTTACCTGCGTGCCGAGAATGGTGATCACGGGAATCAGAGTATTGCGAAGAGCGTGATTGATCACCACCGGCGCCTCGCGCAAACCTTTCGCGCGGGCCGTGCGAATGTAATCCTGTCGGAGCACGTCCAGCATCTCCGCGCGGACAAGGCGCGTAAGCGTTCCCGCGAGAGAAATGGCAAGCAGGAGGCTCGGCATCCACATCAGCTTGAGATTGGCGATCGGATTGTTGGTCAGCGGCACATAGGTCAGCGGAGGCGCCCAAACAGAGAAGCGGGCGCCCAGCGCTATCAGCAGAATCGCGAGCCAGAACGTTGGGATCGCGAGCATGCCGACCGACGTAACGCGAACTGCGTAGTCGAGGGGCGAATCGCGGAATACTGCGCAGGCGATGCCCGCCGGCAGGGCAACCAGCACCGCAAACGCCATTCCCAGCAGGCCCAGCTCGAGCGTTACGGGAATAGCCGTGCGCAGCTGGTCCTGGATCGGTGGCCGGTGGCGCCAGGGCAGCTGCGCCGCGTC
>DAINCT010000025.1:0-18548 GCA_036732245.1 Chloroflexota bacterium
CTCCTCACAGTACGAGCGCGCTGTCGACGCTCTGATCGCGCCGGTTTCTGCCTAGGCGTTCGGACCACTGCAATGCGAGCCCATCCCAGTCCTGATTGTGGTCCAGGTGGTCGCCGGTTCGAGTCCGGTCGCTCACCTCCCGGTTGCTTGCTTAGCCCCGACGTACGTTCTGTTTGGGGGGCAGCAGTCCGGATGGCGCTTCTGCTCCTCGGGGCATGAAACTGTCGCTCGAAGGCTGATGTCCGGGCTCGGACCTACGGTCCGCTAACCGGAACCGCAGGGGCGGCCACCGAAAATAGGTGGTTCGCCTAGGAGGACGGCGTTGCGCGTATACCCCGGTGAGTCGAGAGCTAGATTCCTAGGGGGATGACCCGAGTGAATTCTTGTGTCTGACCGTTTTGCGGCGGGCCACCGAGCGAGCCTCTTAGGTCCGCTTTTCGGTGACTACCTCGCCCTCGACGGACTCGACCGCTTCGGCCTCAGCCGCGGCCTTGGACTGCTGCAGCTCGCGCAGCGCTCTGTCCTCGTCGTCCTCGTTGTCGCTGCTCACGGCTCCCTGGAACTCGCGGAAACCCCTGCCCACCGAGCGACCGAGCTCCGGAAGGCGCTTAGGCCCGAACACGATAAGGGCGATCACCAAGACGATTAGAACTTCGGGCAATCCGATATTGGGCATCGCGATGAATGTTAAGCGGCGGCCCACTCCAACGGGATCGACCCCTGCCGATGCCTACGACGTCTCGCGCCCGCCGTCGGAGCTGAAGTTGAGGTAGAAGCGCTGGGCCGCGGCTCGACTCGGCGTGAGGGGGGCTGACAGCCAAAAGCCGTGAGGTGCGAAAGCGACTGGTCGCTGCGCCGACCTTGGAGCCGATTTGGGGGTCCAGCGATGGGGGAGGATCGCACCAACTCGACCGCCTCGCTCAGGTATATGGGAAACCGGGCACCCCACCGCAACGAGCGACCGCTTCCGCTCCGGTCGTCTCTCTCACCGTCCGACGCGTGCTTAGCGTCAGGGGGAGGGTCACGGTGATTCTTTCGTCGCGCTGGCCACGCCGGCGCCCGCCATGACAATCCCGGCGATGACCACGGTCCCGCCTGCGATCTCGCGAGCGTTGAGCCCTTCACCCAGAAGGACGAACGCGAGGACAGCCACGAACACCGGTTCGACAGCGGTGACGGTCGCGGCCGTGACCGCATCTGTCTCGCGGAGTCCGACAGCGACCAGCGCGGCCCAAGCCGCAGCCGAGATACCTACGAGCGCACCCAACGGGATGACGTGGGCATTACCTAGGATTCTGAAGATCGCGGTGGGATCGGTGCCGAATAGGAGGGCCGTCGCGCTGATCATCGCGACCGGGAAACCCAGCTCGGCTGGCACCGTTCGATTCTGCTCCAGGACGAGGAGAAGAACGGAAAAGCAAACCGCCGAGCCGAGGCCACCCAGGACGCCTAATGGGGCCAGCGACGACTGGAGCGGATTGACCATGATTGCAACACCGGCAATTACTGCAAGAATCGCCAAACTCTCCGTGCGGGTGGGTGCCCGCCCCCACCCGAGCCATTTGAATATAGCCACCCACGCTGGAGCCGTAACCAGAAGGAGCACCAACAACCCGGCGGGCAGCCGCGCGAGGCCCTCGAGCTCGGCACGGTAACCGACCCATAGCACCGCTCCGGATGCAGCCGCTACACCAAGCGGCCCGACGCCGATCGAGGGCCGGCCTCTGGTGGCCCACGGGATCATGAGCGCGAGAAGCGGAGCCGCGATGACGAGGCGCACGGCCAGCAGGCCGCGCGGTTCGGCGCCTGCAGCGTACGCGTACTTGACGGCGATGGTGCCGCAGGAGATCGATGCGGCGGCGAGCAGCAAGATCGCAAGCCCCGCGTTTCGGCGCCCGAGAAGGCCCCGCGTTGGATCCGCACTCGCAGTGCGGCCATGAGCCGGCGACGGTGAGCGGGACGGTGCCACTCTGATGGGCCTCCGTGGAGGCGTCAGTCGCCCGCTCGAGTCCGTCGTTGGTTGTCGGCGTCCGGTCGGTGAGTCACGACGACTGAGCGCCCTGTTCCGACCGAAGCGTGTGTCGTAAAGACGGACGCAGGTTCATCCGCAGGGGCACGACGGAGCGGCTGCGATGGGATGTGGCGAGCGAGAGAGTTCCTGGCAGCCCGGGCGATGGTGAAAGCGGGGCCGTCCCAGAGTCGGGCACAATCCTCGAGCATCGAGCGACCATGACTGCGGTCGCCGCGCCGAAGCCCGCTACCAACGAAATGATCAAGATCGTCCGGGGTGCCTGCGATCGCCCATTCGGCGAGGATCTCGTCTGGGATCTCCACATCCGGGTGGGCATGCAGGAAGCCGTCTGCCGAGCCCTTCGCTGCGAGTCGCTGCGCGAGCCGCCGCTCGGCAGGGCGAAGGCTCGCGGGGAGGTTCCGGCTGAGCATTCTGGCGACGTAGGGCTTGACTGCTCCGCATACGGCGCCTGCGTCGTCCGAGATCGAGAACGGCGTCCAGAGAATAAGCTCAACCTCTGCGGGATCGCGATCTGCTCGTGACGCTCCTCGCGCGAGCAACCGAACGAGGCCCCGTTCGGGATCGCGTGCTTGCAGCGCCACGACTTCGCCGTCCAAGAAGATCGTGTCCCCGATTCGGACCGGCCGCACGAGTCTTACCCGTTCGAGCCCGTAGAAGGCAACGACGCGGGATTCACCGGGGCCGATAAGGAGAAACTCGAATCCGCTCGCGAGGGTCAATGCAAGAGCCCATGAGCAACTCGCCCGGCGAAGAGGCTCTGCGCCGCGTGCACCTCGTCGACGTGAAGCGGAGTGTAATCTCCCGACAACCCCGCGAAGGCGACGATATCCGCTTCGGTCACCGTGCGACCGGCAGAACGGAAAGTGTCCTCGACCTCGAAGTCTTCGAAGTATCGATTCAGCGATTTGAGGCGCCTGTCCACGCGCGCTAGTGTCCTCGATCCGCAGTTGCCTTCAAGCGATCACCGAGGATGCCCAGACCGGCGCAAGAGGCGGCGTCGGCGGCACCTACTCTGCCGCCCGGCGGAAGTTTGGGAGGCGTAGGCCGTCCGCCGCTTCCTCGAAGAAGAGCTCGACAGCAAGGTCTGGTTCCACGTCCGCGGGGTCGCACTCGCAGACGTTGCCGACAACACGAACACCTTCGTCCAGCTCGATTAGTCCCACGATGTAAGGAACGGCGTCAGCCATCGTCGGGTTGGCGGGATGACGAGCAACAACCCAGCTGTACACGCGACCGCGCCCGCTTGCAGAAACCCACTCGGTCTCGTCGCTCCGACACGACGGGCACACCGGACCAGGTGGCCAGCGTAACGTCTTACACGATCGGCACTGGGGAATTAAGAACTTGCCCTCGTGACATGCTTCCCAAAAGGACCTTGTGTCATGGTCGGGAATCGGTACTGGAGCCCCAGGAATCACGACCTAGGCCCTTCGCAGAATGACCGCTGCGGACAGTTGTGCCACCGAGCTGCATGAGAGGATCACGTCCGGATCTCGGACCTGTGCACTCGACGTCCCTCGGAACTGCCGCACGGCCTCGATCACGTGCGGAAGGCCATGGATGTAGGCTTCCGAGTGGTTGCCCCCGTGCGTGTTCACCGGCAGCTCGCCGTCGTACTCGATGCGACCGTCCTCGACGAATGGGCCGCCCTCGCCCGGACCACAGAACCCGTAGGCCTCGAGGGAGAAAATGACAAACGGTGTGAAATGGTCGTACACCATGAGGATGTCGACGTCTTCCGGCCCGAGGGCGGCCGAGCGGTACACGTCGCGGGCGGTGTGGACCGACTCGGCTTCCGCGAGATTCTCCCGGAAGATGATCCCGGCGGCTTTGGTTCCGCTTCCCTGTGCGGCGCCGGAAATGAGGACCGGCGAGTGACGGAGATCCGCCGCACGATCAGCTCGGGTCACGATCACCGCACAGCCGCCGTCACTCTCAATGCAACAGTCCAAGAGACGGAGCGGATCAGCGATCAAACGTGAGGTCTGGTGATCTTCTAGCGTGATCGGTTTGCGCATCATCGCCCGGGGATTGAGGCTTCCATGGCGACGAAGCGCAACAGCGACTGCGCCGAACTGCTCGCTTGTCGTCCCGTATTCGGTCATGTGCCGTCGTGCGAACTGCCCCCAAATCTGGGCCGGTGTCATCATCCCCCACGGCATCTGAAAGGCTTCGACGCCGGCGACCTGCGTGAGCGGGGCAGCTTGCCCGTATCGATGCCCAGAGCGTCCGTTGAGGGCGCGGTAACAGACGATGGTGTTCGCTAGGCCGGCCGTGATTGCCGCGGCGGCGTGAACCACGACAGCGTTCCCTCCGGTCCCCCCGTAGCCCGTGTGGCTCATCCACCTGAGATTCTTGAGGCCGAGGTGGGATGTCAGAGCGACCTCGTCAACGGCATCGAGATCGAAGCGGACGAGGCCATCGATGTCATCAATCGGGATGCCGGCGTCATCCGCCGCTTTCTTGATCGCCTCACATGCGAGTGAGAGCTCGGTTCGACCTGATTCCTTGGAGTACTCCGTTTCGCCGATCCCCGCGATAGCTGCCTTATCGCGTACCTCCACCTGCCCGACGTTCATACCAGCGCCCCCTCAGTACGAAGGGTTTCGATCTCATTGCGACCAACCCCTGCCACGCGTCCAAGCACCTCGTCGGTGCTGTCGCCCAGAAGAGGCGCATGGTCTACCGTAGGCCTCTCCCCGTTGTACAGCCACGGAACCCCGGGAGCCGGGCGGCCCTTCGCGAGCGGGTGGTTGTCCTGTACAACAAAGTTTCGTGCGGTCAAGTGGGGATTGACCATCACCTCGCTGATGTCGAGGACGGCACCCGCGCTCAGCCCTCTGCTTTGCAAGAGGTCCATGGCCTCTTCCCTTGACAGTCGTTGCACCTCCTCACGCAGCTCATTCGCAACTCCTTCTGAGACCGCAACGAACCGATCTGTGTCTTTGGTCCGCAGGAACGAGGCCGGGTGCGCCTCGAATGTCTCGCCGGTCGCAGCCGCAGAAACAAGGCCCCCCATAGAACCAAGTACAACGTCGAGCATGCTCAGTTCGATCTGGCAGCCGTCGCCGGTTCGCTGGCGGTTGATCAGAGCCTGTTGGACCGCCAGTGTCAGGTAGGCGCCCGTCATGAGATCTGGGTAAATCGACCCGACGAGCCGAGGTCGATGGTTCTCGTCGCGCGTAACACTCGCGAGACCGCTCATGAGGATGACGCCGCTATGGAGCGCAACATAGCCTCCCCACGGCCCTGTTCTGCCAAAGCCGCTGATCGACGCAACGATGATGTCCTCCCGAATCGAGGAAAGGGCATCGTAAGTAAGTCCCAGTCGCTCAACGGCGCGTCGGGAGAAGTTCTCGAGTACGACGTCGCTCGATGCCACCAGCCGATCCAGCATCTGCCGACCTTCCGGCGAGCGCAAGTTAATGAGGACACTTTTCTTGCCCCGGTTTACGTAGTTGAAATTCATGCTCGCGTCGTACGTCGGCTCGCCGACGAAAGGGGGGATCTTCCGGGTGACGAGATGGGTTCCGCTTTCGACCAGTACGACCTCCGCGCCTAAGGAGGCAAGCATCTGTCCCGCGAAGGGACCTGCGACATACTGGCTCAGGTCAAGCACGCGGATGCCTGAGAGGGGGGATCCATTGGACATCGCGGCAGGGGCGTCATCGAATAGGCGCCCGACGTCGTCACTCGCGCGAGACGGGACGCTTGTTCGGCGATGTCCATCGACGATGATGGGATCCGCCGGCAGAGTCACGCCATTCCGCGTTCGAAGGGCCGCCGTCGAGCGGATGTGGTCGCTCGTGAGTGTGTCCGTGAGCTCTAGGGCCGGGCAGCAAGGAAGTCCGCGGGCCTGTGCAGCGTGGAGGATCTCAAGCCCGTCGTGTTCCCTCGCCCAGCGACCCAAATGCGCGCGAAGCTCTCTCCAGTGTTTGGTTCGCCTCTCGACGTCACCGAACATCTCGTCGGAGGCCCAGTCGGGCTGTCCCATCATGTCGACCAGCGCGTTCCAATGCGCTTCGGTGAACGCCGGAATGATGACGTCGCCATCCCGGCACGGGAGATAGCAGTTGGGCTCTACGTCGGCGTGACCCGGCCTTCGGCCACGGAGGCCACCTCCATAGGCCGTGATCCCCCATTCAAACACCATCATCGAGACGGTTGCTTCGAGTGTCGACACCTCGACATGTCGTGGCTCGGGTCTGTCCGCGAGGCGCTCGTGGACCGCACCAAGCAGACCGATGGCCGCCGCGAGCCCGCCGGATGTCTCCGCAAGGGGAGCGAGACTTTGTAGCGGAGGGTCGTCTTGGTGGTCGCGGCGGTCGGGAAAGCCGGGTGTGGCATCTGCCAGGCCGCTGAGGGCGGACACGACAACGTCATCGGCCCGCAATCGTGAGTAGGGGCCAGACTGGCCAAACGGCGTGACGCAAGCGGTGATGAGCTGCGGGTGCCTCGACGAAACGCTCGGACAATCGAGGTGAAATTCAGCGAGCTCCTCGTGCAGGTATGAGTTGAGGTAAACGTCAGAGTCGGCGAGAAGATCGTCAACCTTTTGCAGAGAGACCTCCGAGCTCGGGTCAACCGCGAAGGTTTTCTTGTCGAGGTGAAGGAATGTGAGCCACGACGCCGCAGGCCGGCCCACCGGCCCATCTCTACCTTCGATTTCGACCCGCGTCACACTCGCGCCTGCATCCGCCAACAACTTGGCGCAAAGCGGGCCGGCAATGCCGACGGTCAGATCCACCACTCTCAACCCGCTCAGAGGAACCATTACCGCCCCTTCGCCGCGACGGACGCTTCCTGGCTGGCGGACGCTCCAGGCGCTTCGGACCAGAAGGCCACCTCGGGCCACTCCAAAGGCTCTATGCCAGTGTCGAAGATCTCAACCGATAGCGGATAGACCGGAATCTCGGCGCCTGGCCAGTCCTGCGGCTCGACTCCTCCACCGCCGTATGGGCAGAGGGACATCACAACGATCAGATTGATCTCGGCGAAGAATTCAATGTAATCGTCGGCCTCAGACTCGCTCCCTTCGATGAGAAAGTGCCCGCTATGCGGATCCAGACCCGACTTCTGGAAAAGATTCAGGTTTTCGTGAATGAATCTCTGGCTCAGGCCCATTAAGGCCATTCCCGAGCGGAGATTGTCGTAGCACGTCTTCGGATGGTGACCGGAATAGAGCGTCCAGTGGTGAGGATTGCAGTGCGCGCTGTAGACGACGTGGTGCCGTACGTTCAGTGGTTCGTCTAGCTGCTTGACCGTGTCGGCGATACAAGTACACAGAGGCCGGCTCTTAGGCGGCGTGCCCCAAACGCGCGTGAGCCGGTTGACATGGCTTCCTTCGACCGCCAGCTGGGTCCCAGCGGCGTAATGTTCTGTCGGATCGTCGGCGTTCAAGATGCATACGTCTGTGATTTGAGGTTGGCTGACAGTCACGATTCTGAACACCTGTCCGCCCTCGACCTTGAATGCCCAGCTAGTTTTCGGAGGCGTGACGACGTGTTGAGACGCCTTCGTGAAGCTCGGTCGAGACGAAACTAACCCTGCGTAGAACGTCTCGTCGAATGGGTATCGTGCCGCCCTGCAAGAGGAGACCGTGCCGCCCACTTCTTATCGCCCCGGCGTCGGCGTTGCGTCTGTTGATCGCACGCCGTTCGAGTCCACATACAACGAGAGATCGGGGTAACCCATGCCTTCGTACGGCCAGGCTAGAGGCTTCGCCACGGACTCCGTGACCGTCACCTTTATAGGGCGAGGCGAGGTCTGGACGCTCCCAGGGGCTCTGGACCCGTCCACGTAGGGGCTGAGAGCGAAAATGACGGTGAGGTCAATCTCCGCGAAAAACGTCAAGCGGTCGCCTGCAAGCGCGTCGGACGCATAGATCTCAACCCGGTCCCCCTCCACTCCGCTCTTCTGAAACAAGCATGCATTGTCGATTATCAGCTCATGGCTGAGACCACGGGCCACCAGCGCCCTCGCAAACTGTTCCCATGTGCTCACTGCTCCATTCCGGCCGCCGGAGTAGTGCCAGTCTGCTGGCGTTCCGGCCCCGCCCAGCACCGGATGGTGCTTCGGCGCGACCACGCCGGGGAGCGGCCTGGTCGCGACCGTGTCCTCAAGGACAGTCATCATGGGCCGGAGACGCGCCATCGTGCCCCAGAGGCGGCTCCACCGTGTGAGAAAGAGACCCTCTATCAGGCAGGTCTGGTGTGCCCAGAACCGTTCGTCCGGGTCGCGGGGATTGAACATGAACATATTGACGATCTGAGGGCCCTCGACTAGCTCTACCGATAGGAGCGCCCCAGCCTCAACATCGACGGCATGTCCCTCCGCGGCGGCGACCAGTTCGGCGTGATGAGCGTCTGCGCTTCCTATGTGAGCTCGCAGGGCTCTGTAGTAATCCCTATCGAACGGCCTCGAGTGCGAGGATCCTTCAGCGTTGCGTTCCTCGAGTGGAGACACTTGATAAAATATACAACGCGAGCGTCAGACGGGCATTCGCCGAGGGGTTTCCCTCGTCCCACCGACCATTCGCTGGGGCTCGCAAGCGTATTCTGCTCTTGCGGACTCGGGGCTCACAAGCCCTGCTTGCACATCCCGCTCGACAAGCTTGGGATCGCGCTCCGCCGCCGCGCCAACAGCTCCTCCTCCCGGGATATGCGCCACGATGCGATCTCCTGGGCCTACCGTCACTACGTCGTGCAGCTGGAGCTCCTGCTGCGTCCCGTCGGCGCGGATGAGGCGCTTGTGGTGAACGCGCTTTCGCGCGTCATCGGGTGACCCTCCCCCCAACCGGCTCGGCGGCGGGTACACGGCACCAGTCCCGATGTGCGAGACCAGGGATTCATGGTCGACGATCTCCATATCGAGTATGGCTCCCGGAGACCCGCGCCAGGTACCTGGCACTCCGGAGTCCTGCAAGAGCTCATGACGGTGGATGTGGAAAGGAAGTCGAAACTCGAGCAGTTCCACGTCGCCAACGCTGGCTGCCCCTCCGGTGCAGATCAACCCCCAGAGGCCCCCGCCGTCGCTGCCATTGACCGCGCCGCTCCCGCCTTGGTGGGTGATGTGAAGGGGCCCGGTGCTGTACGGCTCCCCGTCACGCGGATCAATTCCGGCGAGTGTGTTCACTGCGAGTTGCGACCATCCCGCGCAGGCCCGCTCCGGGATCAGCTTGCTCAGTGCATCGCACACCGATTCCCAGACTGCTGCCCAGATGTCGCCGGTGCTCATGGCACAGGCAGCGGGAAGACTGGCGTTGAGCATCGTTCCGGGCTCGCCGAGGTCGACCTCTACTGCGCGATAGAGCCCCTCGTTGATCGGAAGACCGGGTTGGAGCGCCGTGATTACGGCGAAGTACACGGCTCCGAGCGTCGCTCCAGCATAGGAGTTTCGATAGCTGCGACAGGTTTTCGGTGACTCGATGGCGACATGCAGTTCGTCGTTTCGTTTCGTCACAACTGTGCGGATGCAGAGATCACCCGCGCCGTGTCCGTCATCTTCGATCCAGCTCTCGCCACGAAACTTGCCATCCGCGATTCGCGCGATGTCAGCTCGCGCGAGTTCATCCGCACGGTCAAGAATCTGCGCCATCGCTTGGTTCACGGTGTCTGCGTCGTACCGGCCGAAGAGGTCCTCGAGACGACGTGTCGCAACGCGTACGGCACTCAACTGAGCCCCGATGTCGCCGGCTACGAGGTCGGGGATTCGGACGTTGGCGAGGATGAGCCTCCAGACGTCTTCTCGCATCCGGCCCGCCTCGACGAGTTTCATGGCCGGGATAATTAGGCCCTCAGAAAAGAGATCCTCGGCCCGCGTGTTGTAGCCCCCTGGGGCTGGTCCCCCAATGTCGCCCATGTGGGCACGACTGCAAGCCCACGCGACGAGTCTCGCGTCGCTGAAGACAGGAGCGATGATGTCGATATCGAGGAGGTGGCTGCCCCCGCTGGCCGGCTCGTTGCGGACAAAGACGTCCCCCTTCTCGACCTTGCCCTCCCACGTCGATGCGACATTTTTGACCGCGACAATCATCCCTCCGAGGTGTACTGGTTGATCCTGCCCTTGTACGACCATTTCCGGAATCCCGTTGGCCATCGTGTAAGCCGCATTTGAGAAGTCGTTTCCAAACGCGAGGATCGGCGAGCGTGCGGTGCGCTGGATGATCGCCGTCATCTCGCGGACGATCGAACTAACCGCACCGTGCACTACGGCGAACGTGATTGCGTCGACCCGCTGCTCACTCAGCATGCGTCCCCCCGTGTCGCAGTTGATAGGCCTGCGCCTCGGGCCAGAACACCGCGACCCATCGGGGGGGAACCACGATTGTGGTGTTCGGCTCCTCAATGATGAGCGGCCCCTCGAGCGTCTCCCCTGCAGGGATCGCCCCGCTTCGTAGAACTCGTGCTTCGACAGGTGGACGGTCGCGGGCGAAGAGAACCTGTCGAGTCGCGCTTTCAGGCACGCCCTGTGCATCGGAAGTGGCGGGTTGGCCACCGGGCTCGATTTTCGCCGTTTTTCCGATTGCGGTCACGTTCAACGAGACGATCTGACACGGGTAACCTGGCTGGTGGAACTCGTAGAGGTCCTGATGCTTCTGATGGAAGCGGTTCTCGATCTCCGCTAGGACGTTCTCGCGGAAGCCTTTCAATTCGACGTCGGAGATCTCAACGCTGCACTCGTATACCTGATGCTTGTATCGCAGTTCGAGCGAGCGAATGAGTCGCATCCGATTCTGGGGAATCGCTTCGTTCGACAACGCGCTCTTTCCCTTCTGCTCGAGCTCGTTGAAAATCTCGTCCAGGCGTGTCAAGTCCAGATTCCTTATATCCCCGACGTACGAACGCGCATAGTCGTGGCGGACGTCGGCGACGACGGCTCCGTACGCACACAGCGCCGAGGCGATGCGAGGAACGACAACGGTTCCCACACCCAGCTCGTCCGCGAGCTGGGCAGCGTGGAGGCCGCCAGCTCCGCCACCCGCCAGAAGGGAGTAGTCACGCGGGTCATGACCCCGACGGACGGTGATTTCACGAATCGCCTCCGCCATGTCTCGGCAAACGACGTCGATGACACCCATCGCGGCCCGTGTAGGGTCCGGGTCGATTACCCCAGCAAGCCCCCCTTCGATCGCATTCTGGGCGAGGGAAGCGTCGATCTCGAAACGTCCACCGAGAAGCTCTGTTGGGTTCAGGAACCCGATGAGCACATTCGCATCTGTAACCGTCGGCTGCGTCCCCCCCCGCCGGTAGCACGCCGGACCGGGGTATGCTTCGGCGCTCTCTGGACCGACACGCAGAAGGCCGGCGTCCAGGGTCGCGATGCTACCGCCGCCGGAGCCGATTGTCTCAACGTCGATCAGTGTTGTTGCGACCCGGTAACGCTTCACGTCGGCGATTTCGCGCATTTCCGGAAGCCCGTCGCGGACAAGACACGCGTCGAAGCTCGTCCCACCCATGTCAAGGGTGATGAAGTTCGGGCCTGCAAGCTCGACGAACTGCAATCCGGCTGCTGGCGCAGCCGCGGGCCCCGACATGAGGAGCAGTACGGGTCTGCGAATGACCTCGGCGGCCTCTGCGAGGCCGCCATTGGACTGGATGTAGCGGATGCGGCCGCGGTAGTCGAGCTCGCGCAAAATGCCTTCTGTTCGATCGATGTATCGTCGAACGATGGGGCCTACGTATGCATTAAGCACGGTAGTGCTTGTGCGATTGTATTCCCGAATCTTCGGCAGAACCTCTGACGAAAGACTGACGTAGGCTCCAGGGACGGCCTGCTTGACGATCTCGGCGGTGCGTTCTTCGTGTTCTGGGTGAAGGAACGACCAGAGGAAGCAGATCGCGATGGCCTCAACGTTTTGGTCACGAAGGACCTCAGCCGCATGCTCTACATCTTCCGTGGACAGAGGTTTGGCGACCTCGCCGTTCTTGTCGACACGCTCACTGATCGGCAGGCGTAGGTGGCGTGGGACGAGGGTGGGCGGCGAAGCGTAATCAAAAACGTATCTCTCCTCCTTGTATCCGAGCCGAATCGCGAGAGTGTCTCGAAACCCTTCGGTACAGAGCAGCGCCGTCTTGGCGCCACTTGCCTGCAGCACGGCGTTGATCGCCACCGTGGTGCCTTGGATGACCAGGCTCGTCTCCTGGAGGAGATCTCGGTTTCCACGGAATCCGAGCGTCCGCGCGAGTTCCGCTAGCCCATCGTCCAGAGCGACTTCCGGGTTGTCGCGATTCGATGGAACTTTCACTTCCGTGATCTGGCCGGCATCCGACGCCCCAACCAGATCAGTGAACGTCCCGCCGATGTCAATCGCGATGCGGTACATGGCCCGGCCTCTCAGACGTGCTCTCCTCAGCCTCCGCCCGTACATCTTCACCAGCTTGTGCATCGACTATTGATTGGTGAACACGTTCTATGTGCTCTTGCATCAGCCGCCCGGCGTGGTCGGCTCGCCGATTCCGTATGGCGTCGATGATCTCTTGGTGCTCATGGACAGATTGCGACCGGCGCGGATCGACCCATTGGCCGCGCCAGTGAAACGGCATCCACAGGCGGCGGATCAAGTCGATCAGGTAGGGCGAGCCGCAGGCGTTGTAGATGATCATGTGCCAACTCGCGTTTGACTGTGTCAGTTGCGAGTCGTCTTCATCCCGCAAAGCCGTCTTCATCTCGTCCTGCAGAAGTTCCAACTTCTCAATGTCACTGGCGGTCAGATGTGCCACCGCCAACCGTGTCGCGAGGCTCTCCATGGGGGCTCGCAACGCGAAAAATGTGTCGGCCTCGATCCCAGCAAGGTCTCTAACGACGGCACCACGGTGGGGAGTACTCGTCACGAGACCTTCAGCCTCGAGGATCCTCAGCGCCTCTCGCACCGGAGTAGAGCTCATCTCGAGCGAGTCAGCGAGGTCGTTGGCGACGAGACGCTCACCTGGCTTTAGCGCCCCCTCAAGGATCGACTCGCGAACAGCCTCGAGGGCCACAGCGACCTTAGTCCGAGCCCGACGTCTTGGTCGAATTCCGTCTTCCGTCACCATCAGTGCGGTGTCCAGCCTCGATGCGCATGGACGCCATCAGGCGTGGCGTGGCGTTCCCGCATCACATGCCGCGCATCGCCGACTGAAGCTCTTTACGAAGGAGCTTGCCGGATGCATTCCGCGGTAGGGATGGGACGAACCTCACAGTCTTCGGGAACTTGAAACGCGCCAGGCGTGGTGAACAGTATTCGAGTAACTCTTCTTCACTCACTTGGTCATTGTTTTGCAGTACGACGAATGCATGGATAGCTTCACCCCAGTATTCATGGGGCATTCCAACGACCGCGACATCGGCAACCGCCGGGTGATGAGCCATGACCTCCTCAATTTCCCGCGGGTATATGTTCACCCCCCCGGAAATGATCATGTCATCCTTCCGACCAACTATGTATAGGTACCCATCCTCGTCGCGGCGCGCCATGTCTCCTGCAGAAAACCACCCATCCCGGAAGGCGTTCTCTCCACGGGCCGGCTGACCCCAGTAACCGTTGAAGTGGTAGGGCGACTGACTAAAGAGCTCTCCGGGCTCATTTGGGCCCATCTCCTCGTCGGCGTCGTTGAGAATGCGCACTTTTGTGCATGGAAACGGGAGTCCGACACTCTCTTGCTTTTCAAGCTGATCTCTCGGCCGCAGATTTGAGACGAGACTTGCCTCAGTCGACCCGTACGACTCGTGCAGAACGCTGTCTCCGACGCGCTCGATGATGAGCTCTTTCGTTGCCTGTGGTAACGGTGCGCCATTTGAGATCAATGCTTTGAGCGTGCCCTTCGTGTGGCATTCAAGCTGAGGTCCACTCAACGCCAAAATCCCCGCGAAGTGGGTGGGGACGAGAAACGTCGCTGTAACACCTCGTTCGTGAATCGCTCGCACGACGATCTCCGGATCAAATTTCCGGAGGAGCACACAAGATCCTCCCAGAAATAACGGCCCCAGCGTGAACCCAAGACCTCCTCCGTGATAGAGCGGCGCTACCGCCAGGGACCGATCGTCAGGTGAGTAGCACCCATACTCTGCTGCCATCGCGAAGAAGGTCAGGACTCGTGACCGATGGGAGAGGACGACGCCCTTCGGGCGTCCCGTGGTTCCAGATGTGTAGACCAGAGCGAAAGGATCCCACTCTTCGATCCGGGCCCCTGGCGGGCTGGCCCGCGCTCGAAGGAGCCATCGTTCGTAGTCCTCGTTGGAAATGACGATCACCTTCTCGACCGTTGCGAAACTCGCCGCTCGGGCCACGTCCTCGACCGAAGGGTGAACGAACAACACGCGAGCCTGGCTGTCATCGCAGATGTATTCCAACTCGGAGGTTGTGAGGCGCGGATTGACCAGGGCGACGGCTGCGCCGGCCGCGGCTACTCCGCATACAACCTCAACGAATTCCACACAGTTGGGCGCCATGAGCGCAACGTGGTCCCCCCGTCCGAGTCCAAGGCCAGCGCCGACTGCGTTGGCGACTCGGTGGATCCGGTCCACGAGGTCCGCGAAGCTCAGCGCTTTATGCCCATCGCCATCGATCAGCGCTATCTTGGCCGGTGCGCGCGCCGCTGAAGCCCGAATGCCGTCGGCGATCGTGACCGGCGCATACGAGCCAGGACGCGCGGTGCGACGCGGACGGACACGGCGCTCGCCTTCTAGGCCTGCGTCATCTTTGTTCATCGGTGTTGAGAATGTCCTCCATATTCGATGAGATGTCAAACGTCGAACGAAAGAGCTGCGAGCCCTCGATATGACGCTTTCCTTCTTCTTCGGAACGGTGCTGCGTGGCGAGCCCAGCCACGAAGTGCTCACAAACGCTCGGTTCCTTTCCGAAACTTCCACGGCAACGAAGTATCGGCTTCTGAGCGTTGACGACAGCTACCCCGCTCTCGTTGAGGATCTCAAGGGTGGGATGGCGATTGTGGGCGAGCTCTACGAGCTGAGCGAGGTGCATTGGCAGGCGATCGTGAGACTGGACCCCAAATGGATGTACCGCGCTCCAATCGAGCTTCACGACGGGGCAGTCGCGGAGAGCATGCTGGCCAACCCTAATTTGGCAAAAGGGGTGACCCTTACGGACATCTCGGCGTACGGGGGGTGGCGAAACTTCAACGCCAATCGCGAGTAGCGCCAGCAGGCCGACCAGCGGAGATTAAGCAGCCTCGGCGCGGCGCTCGCATGTCGTTTTAAGCCGGCGCTGCGACCTGCGCGGACTGGAACGTGGCGGTCGGATCTGGCGAGCGGCCAGTTAGCTCGGGCAGCAAGGTTCGAGGAACGAAACGTCCATCCCCCGCTGGTCCTACGAAGTTGCCGTGGTCGACGAGGACCGTGCCGCGCAGGATGGTCGTGTCAACCTTGCCTTGAAGCTCCCAACCCTCCCAGCAGCTGTAATCCACGCTCATGTGGAGGTCGCTCTGGCGTACAGTCCACCGCTTCGATGGGTCTATGACGATTATGTCCGCGTCGCTTCCGATCGCCAGCTGACCCTTTTGCGGGTAAAGGCCCATGATCTTGGCAGGGTTCGTAGCAATAATCTCGACGAAGCGATTAATACTCAGCTTGCCCCGGTTTACCGCCAAGTCGAACAACACCGGCACGCGCAACTCAACAGCGGCTTGGCCGCTCTGCATTGCGTCGATGGTAGTCCCCATGTGGGCGTACCGGTCCGAGGAGTTGAACGCGCAGTGGTCAGAGCTGACTACTTGCAGCGAGTCGTTAGCAACCGCCGCCCAAAGCTGAGCTTGGTCATCGGCCGATTTAATTGTCGGGAAACTATTCCAGAGCAAACCGCGTTGCTCGTCGTTCCAGAGTACATCGGAGGTGAACGACAGGTATGCGATGAGAGTCTCACCATAGAAGGGGAGACCCTTCGCCCGGGCCTCGGCCAGCGCCGCGACACCGCTCCCGGCGGCCATGTGCAGGATGTAGAGAGGCGATCCGGACCTTTCAGCCAACAGCATCACGCGTCGGACGGCGGCTTCTTCGACCAGGGGGCCCCGCGTCTCAGAAATGTACGCGCCGTGAGTCTTTCCTTCGCGCAAATATTTCTTAGTCATCCAATTCGCGATTGCATCGTCCTCGGCGTGGACAACGCTGATACCGCCGTGCTCGGCGACCTCGAGCATTGCCCCCCACCGATGCCCGTCGTCCACCATCCAACCGTAGGTGGTGAAGGTTTTTATGCTCGGCACACCCGCCCGGATGACATCACCGATCTCCTCGAGGACCTCGAAAGAGATTTCGCCGGCGAGAATCGCGTGTAGACCGTAGTCGACGGCCATCTGGCCCTGGGCTTCGGCCTTTTTTTCCTCGATGGCACCGTGAAGAGTGTTTGGCGGTTCCTGAAGGGCGAAATCGACCACCGTGGTCGTTCCCCCATAACTTGCAGCAGTCGAGTAGGCCTGTGATTCCGACCGCAAGCCTTCGACGGGCAGGTTGTAGTGACAGTGCACATCAATTGCCCCCGGCAAGACCAGGCAGTCGGTCGCATCGATGGTGCGGGCTGCGGTGGCGTCTAGAGCGCCCGGCGGTTCGATTGCGACCAGCCTTTCGCCTCGCACGCCCAGGTCAGCGCGCTTGACACCGGCTGGTCCGACCACCGTCCCATTGACGACCGCAAGATCCATGGTAGGGTGACTCGATATCATATCGAATCGTTCGTTCGCTGCGAGCCGATTCGTGCCCGCGGGGTTCGAAGGAGTGGCCGTTCGACGGCCGGGAGAGGAGCGGATATGCCTGTGGCCTGGTGGGACCCTGAGCGTGGCGTGAGCCGCCGACAGTTTTTTGAAGACGCCAGCCGCGTGGCGGCGCTACCGCTTGCGGGCGGCGCGGTGGCCTCGGTCTTGGCCGCGTGCGGCCAGAAATCGGAGACCGTTAGCGCGCTCCCAAAGGGTCTCGCAGATCCTGGAACGAGCATCCCTCAAGTGCATGTCGACTGGGCCATGGCCCCGTTTCCTGATGAGACCAGCGCCGCAATCGGAATGAAGCGTGGTTATTTCGACGATGTCGGCATCACGATTGGCCCAACTTCCACCGGGGCGAAGATCGACATCACTTCTAACCCAGCTCCCCTTCTGTCTGGCCAGGTCCAGGTCGGCTCTGGCGTCATCGAGGCTTTTATTCCCCAGCTCGACACGGTCCAAGAGATCACCTCGTTTGTCTATATGGGGAACTTCACAGGCACCGTCATCATGGCGCCCCCCGGCTCGTCCGCCAAGACGTTGAATGATTTCCTCCATGAGGGAGATAGCTTCGATGTTGCTATCAAGAAGACGATGGCGCAGCTCAAGGGTAAGTCTGTTGCGCTCGCGACGGACCCGGCGGCGCGCTTCTTCTATCGGACCGTCTTTGACCTTGGCGGCATTTCCGACAATGACATCGACCGAAAGGACCTTTCAAGTACGAATATTGTCAACCTGGCCCTCGCAGGTAAGGTGGATTTCCCTGCCCCATCGGGGGGTGTTGAGTTACTGACCCTTCAAGCGCACGGTTTCAAAACGCTTGTAAGCGATGGAGAGATCATCGCGGAGTCGCACGATCCTCGCAGATTCCAACTCGCTATTCACAGCGGGTATCTGACGACGAAAAAGTACTACGGCGACAACTACGAGACGATCCTTCGTGCCGCATCCGTTGAATATCGCGTCATGCAGGCAATCAATGACAACCCGTCGGCGGCCGCCCGGGATCAGCTCCCCTTCCTAAATGCCTACGCCGGCTTCGAACTGACACAGGCGAAGCTGATCGGCATTTACAAGTCGGTTGCGAACATTCAAACGTTTGATTCTGTCCGAACGTACTTTACTGACCAAAAGTCCGCATTGAACATCTACAACGTAGCGAATGCGCAAATCAAGGTGCTCCGGCAGGACAATGTCCTTAAGAAGGACCATTCTCCGTCTGAGCTCGAGGGCGCTAAGAGGGTATGGGAGGATCTAAGGCGGTATCGAGATGAGAGCAACAAACTCTTCGACCAGAGCCCGGGCAACAAAGAGTTAGTTCGTAAAGCACGGCAACAGTATGACGCGTTCAATTATCTCGATTCGTACCGGTTCCTTGCGGCTGCTACGCAAAAGTAGGTGGTCGGAGATCACTCCGGCGTGATCAAACGGCTGATAAGGGTCGGGGGAGTCGCGCGCCACGGTGTGGTTTGCCATCGGTCTGCATGAGGAGGCTCCGAGAGGGCGAAAGTACGTGCGGGAATCTTTGAAGGTATTCGATTGAGGCACGCGGCGGTTCGCTTAGCGGTACCGCTGGTCGGGTATGGCCTATTGGTCAGCGTGTGGGCGCTGGCAGCTACCCAATATCTGCCCGTCCAGCTCCCTCGCCCGGGGCTTGTTCTCGAGGCAATCAGGGACAATTTCTGGTCGGCACCTGGACTGAAACTACAAGGCCTCCAGGGCGGATATGCGTCGAACCTGGCCTATACGACGGTCAGCACTCTCTTGGCCTTCTTCGTCGCCAGCCCATTGGGATTCGCCGTAGGGATGCTGTCGGCTCGGCTACAGCG
>DAINCT010000026.1:0-10728 GCA_036732245.1 Chloroflexota bacterium
CGCTTCAGCCGTTTCCTGTTGGCCGGGCTGCGACGCGAGCCATACCCCATATCATGTGCTGGGAAGGGCGACGATGGCTTGCCGTAGCCCGGCTCAACGTCTGTTCCGGACGTCTCGCGAGCGGTCGGTAAAATGATCCATGTCGACCGCTTCACCAATTTCAACTCCGTACGAGGGGATATTTACTCCCCTCGTGACTCCAATCACGTCCGACGAAACTCCGGATCTCCCGTCGCTGCGTCGTCTGGTGGATTATCAGATCGACCACGACGTTCACGGCCTCTGGGTGCTGGGGACCAGCGGGGAGTTTGCGAGTTTCACGACCGATGAGCGAGCCGCCGTAGCTGCCGCGGCGCTGGATGCAGCACGGGGACGAGTGCCGGTGGTCGTCAACGTCAGCGACGCGTCCACGCGGGGAGCGATTCGACACGCCCTGGCCGCGTCAGTCGCCGGCGCCGACGCCATAGCCGCTACCCCACCCTACTATTACCCGCATTCCCAAGATGAGCTGCTGGACCATTACCATCGCATTCGATCGGCGGTCGACCTCCCGCTTTTCATCTATAACATCCCGCAGACAGTCAAAGTGCGCGTGGAGCTTCAGACGGCTACGACACTGGCGGCGGACGGTACGGTGGTGGGAATCAAGGATAGTCAGAACGATCTGGAATGGTTTCGACAGCTCACGATGTATACCTACGAACACGGCATCCCGTTCAGTGCCTTCGTCGGTACGCGCTATCTCATCGACGTGGGAATGATGGCGGGTGCCGTGGGTGCCATACCCAGCATTGCGAACGCCTTTCCGGATCTGGCGGTGGGCGCGTATGACGCCTGGCTGTGCAAGGACTTCGCTCGCTCCGATGCATGCGGGCGCAATATTATGAGGATCGAAGCCTTGCCATTGGCGAACCTCCAAGGATCGCGGAATGCCGCAATCCTCGGGTTTTTGAAGACGGTACTGCACGCGCGAGGAACCATCGCGTGTCCCAATCTGTCCGGCCCATTACGAAATTTCACTGTCGCCGAACGGAAAGATCTGCTCGAAGCGCTCGGAGGCGTCGTCGAGCCCGCATGATCTCGGAGAAGATGAGCGAATTGTATGCGCCGCACACAATATTTTTGTTCCACCCTGCGTGAGGACCCGGCGGCAAGTGACGTGGCCGGTCACCTCTTGCTGCTGCGTGGAGGCTTCATCCAGGCTCTGGCATCCGGAATCTTTTCCTTTCTTCCAATCGGCGAGCGCGTGAAACACAAGGTCGAGGCGATCCTTCGTGCAGAAATGGAAGCGCTCGGTGCTCAAGAGGTATCGTTGCCGGTGGTCCACCCGGCCGAACTGTGGAAGGAATCGGGTCGCTGGAACGACATTGGATCCGAGCTCGTCCGGTTTCGTGACCGCGGGAATCGAGAGATGGTGCTGGCCATGACCCATGAAGAGGTGGTGGCAGACATCGTACGAAAGCAGGTGCAATCGTATCGACAGTTACCCTCCGTCCTCTATCAGATCCAGACCAAGTTTCGAGATGAACCTCGTTCCCGCGGCGGTCTGATTCGAGCGCGCGAATTCGTGATGAAAGACGCGTACTCGGTTCACGCGTCTGTGGCAGACCTGGATACCTTCTACTCCCGGATGCATGGGGCCTATCTGACCATCTTTCATCGGGCCGGTCTTCAGGTCGTCTCGGTCGAGGCCGACGTGGGGTTGATGGGGGGCACGGCCGCCCACGAGTTTATGTATCTCTCTGAGATCGGCGAAGACCAACTCGTGTTGTGCGACGCGTGCGGGTACGCTGCCAACCGGCAGATAGCTACCTTTCAGAAAGCAGCTGTCAGAGATGAAACTGTGTTGGCTCTGCAGGAAGTGGCAACGCCGGACAGCACGACTATCGCCTCGCTGGCGGCACATTTGAAGGTGCCTGAATCCAGGACGGCGAAAGCAGCCTTCTTCGTAGCAGACGAGCGCCTGATCTTCGCCGTCGTGCGGGGCGACATGGAAGTGAGCGAAACAAAGCTTGCAAACGTCGTGCGTGCTCTGGAGTTGCGTCCTGCGGCGCCGGCCGACCTGGAAGGCACCGGAATCGTGCCGGGATACGCCTCGCCGATCGGCATTCGCGGGACCACGGTTGTGGTCGACGATACAGTGGCGCAGTCAACCAATCTGGTGGCAGGAGCAAATCGGTCCGGCTTCCATCTTTTAAACACGAATTATGGGCGGGATTACACAGCCGACGTGATTGCCGATATTGCGTCCGCCTATCCAGGCGCGCCGTGCAGGCGGTGCGGGGCGCCTCTTCGTCTGGTGCGAGGAGTGGAGGTGGGCAACATTTTCAAGCTAGGCACGAAATATTCAGATGCGATGGGTTGCACCTACCTCGACGAGAGCGGCCAATCACAGTCGGTTGTCATGGGTTCGTATGGGATCGGCGTTGGCCGGCTCATCGGCTGTGTCGCTCAGCATTGCCACGACGACCGGGGCCTGGTTTGGCCCGTAAGTCTGGCTCCATTTCACGTCAATCTGATAGGGCTCGACCTCGAGCACGACTCCGTGCGGATTGCCTGTGAGTCCCTGTACGAACGCCTGCTCGCTCGAGGGGTCGAAGTTTTGTACGACGACCGCGCCGAGCGGGCGGGCGTCAAGTTTAACGATGCCGACCTGTTGGGCATACCGCTACGTGTCACGGTCAGCCGACGGACGGTCGCTAAAGGCGCCGCTGAAATCAAAGCGAGGTCGGCCGACGCCATTGAGCTGGCTACGCTGGATGGCGCAGCAAACAACGTAATTGGCCGACTCGCCGCACTCGGCTGGACTCGTTCAGCCTAAGCGATGCCGGCGCCGGCGAGTTCCGGTGGCAAACCCGTCGCATCCTCGCGCAGGAGACTGAGCAGCGTCTCAGCCAACTTCGGTGGATCGTGCCGAACCAATGCCCCGGTAGCAGTGAGTGGACGTATGGCTAGCTGTCCCACGGATTCGTAGCACGGGCCGAGGTCGATACTCACCGGCTCCGATCGTTCACTCTTGTACCGCTCGTACAGGTCGCGCGGCAACGATTCATGATAGTTCAGGACGGCACAATCCAGACTGCCCTCACCTCCGAGATAGCGATTTATCTCGCGGATGAAAGTGCTGGCGGCGAAACCGTCGGTTTCCCCATGCTTCGTCATCACGTTGCATACATACACGCATTTAGCCCTGGAAACCCGGATCGCCTCGGAGATGCCGCTGATCAAGAGGTTGGGAATGACGCTGGTATACAGATCGCCCGGCCCCAGCACGATAAGATCGGCTTCTTCGATGGCCCGAATCGCCTCGGGATTGGCGGACGCTCCGGGATCCAGGTACACCTCTTGAATCGGCACGTCATGGTGCGCCTTCCGTATATCGATATCGGTCTCACCACGTATCACGTGGCCATCAGCCAGACGAGCACACAGGGTGGCGTCGTCAAGTGTTACAGGCAGTACTCGGCCCTTGATTCGAAGTAAATACCCGGCCTCGTCGATTGCGCGATCAGTCGAACCCAAAATATCGGTGAGCGCCGTCAGGAGGAGGTTGCCAAAGGTATGACCGTTGAGTCCCAGACCCCGCTCGAACCGATATTCGAACAAGCGCCGGAGGAGCATGGCGTCTTCATCGGAAGCTAGCGCGACCAGGCAACGCCGCACGTCGCCCGGCGGCAAGTAGCCGAATTCGTCTCGCAATCTGCCGGAACTGCCGCCATTGTCTGCCATTGACACAACGGCTGTAATGTTCGATGTATGACTTCTCAGGCCGGTCAGAACCGCATAGATGCCGGTCCCGCCCCCGATTGCGATAACTCGGGGTTCCGAATTGGGCTCGCTCACCTAGAAGAGTAACCTCACGCGAGAGTTGTGCCGAAGTCTAGCGCACTCGGCGCCGCTTTGCCACTCCCGGACCATGCGCAACTCTTACGTTTCGAGTGCGAATGCGGCTTCGGTGGGATGATCCAGCCGTCGCACGAGTCGAAAACCGGCTGCCAGCGCCAGGGCGCGGAGTTCATCCTCGTGCAACATATACTCTCGAGTTTGGGCTCGTCGCACCGTTGCGCACTGCTCGTTGGAGGGGTCCTCGACGACGTACGCGGTGGAGACCAGGGTCGGGTCTTGGAAGTCCCAGACCTCGAATAGGATGGTTCGCGCGCCGTCACGGTCGACGATTCCGTGTCCGTGAAAGCGTTCGCCTTGTCTCCTGATCGCTTTGAAGTCTTTGATACCTACCACGCAGACACCGCCGTCGCGGCAGCACGCTCGCATCGAACACAATGCCTGATCGATCTCGTAAACGTGTTCGAGATTGCACAGTCCGTTGCCGAGGGCAATGACCGCATCGAAATCACCGTCAAAATAGGAAGCTAGATCGATAAAGCGGGCGTTCAGGACGGGAAAGTGTACTCCGTGTTCGCGGGCTGCGGTCTCCGCCTCGGCCAACATGGCCGCGCTCGGATCCGCCGCGGTCACGTCGAATCCGCGGGCGCACAGTGGAATGGCCTGCCGACCTGAACCACACGAGGCGTCCAAGACAGTCCGCGCGCCGTACGTATTGAGTACGGCAGAGAGCCACGTCCCTTCTTGCTCCATATTGCGATCGAGATCGACGAAGAACATATCGTAGTCGCCCGCCAGAGCATCGTAATACGAAATATTTTTCCGGGCGTCGCTGTTCATTCGATCGTAAGTCCCCACTGTGAAGCTGGAGCATCCAGTTCCGCCTACTATGCTACGCGAGGTCGGTCCTCGCGCGAGGACCGACGCGAGACGCGGACCGCATTACGGGTTGTGCGCGGCGCAGGATAAAATGAAGCGATATGTGGAGAATCTCACTTCTCGGGTTGCTGGTGTTCCTTGCCGGCTGTCGAGGCACCCAGCCGTACACGGCGCAAGACCTCAGTGCGGTAAAAGTGGCCGGGGAGACTGTCATTCCTGTGTATCTACAGTTCAAGCGCGACTACAAGAGTAACGATCTAGCGCTAATTGAACAGGGCTACCAGCAGGAACAGCAGGTATGCAAGCAGGTCGACGTGATAGACAAACGCGATACGATCGATCCGAACGTCGATCTATTCCAGGCAAGCGCCGAGCTCGACGATTTTTGCAATGCGGTGGAGAGTGCATACGCCTATTGGGCAAAGAAGCACCATCTGCCATACGACAAAACAATCGTGCAGGGCCGCCACCAGGAAGTCTTCCTGCAATCGGATCTCGACCTGAAGACCTTCCAGAAATACGTGCGTGACGCCTCGGCACTGTCCTAGCACAGAGCTGCCGACCTCGCGGCGAGCCGGCGAATTAGCCCCCGAGACAGTGCTCGGATCGACCGTGTAGACGGTTCTAAAGAAGGGTTTCATCATTCTTGCCGTTCCGACTCCCGTCCGTAGAGATGACCGGGAATTTCTTGATTCGCCCGACCGGTTTGCATCAGAGCTGCGCGACAACCTGCGAGATATTCGGCGACTCAATGCTTGGTTCGGGGGTACACGACTCGCCGTTGGTAGTCTCGAACGAGCGCTGGCAGGCAAGCAGCGTGCCCGCATATTGGATGTGGCGACCGGTTCTGCCGACATTCCGCTGGCCATGAACAAGTGGGGCGCACGCCACGGCGTTGATTTGAACATCGTGGGAGCGGACATCAGCCCGGCAGTGGAGAAAGAAGCTCGACGAAATATAGTGGGCTCGGACATCCGACTGGCTCGGGCCGATGCGCGCGAGCTGCCCTGGACGGATGGCGCGTTCGATGTCGTCAGTTGTTGTCTCGCGCTCCATCACTTTTCTCCCGACGACGCGGTGCAAGTGCTGCGGGAGATGTGGCGCGTCGCGTCCCGCGCAGTCGTGGTGACCGACCTTACGCGTAGCTACCTCGCGTATGTAGGGACATGGCTGGCTACTCGCATAGTGGCATCCAATGCTCTCACCCGCCACGATGGCCCTCTCTCGGTCCTCCGCGCGTACACTCCCGCCGAAATGCGTGGACTAGCCGCCGAGGCGGCTATTTCGCCGGTGTCGGTGCGCGTGTATCCACTGTTTCGCCAGGTTCTCGTCGGATGGAAGGACGGTGACGTGGCCCATGCCTGACTGGGACGTTGTAGTGGTGGGCGCAGGACCGGCCGGCGCGGTCTCTGCCGCGCAATTTGCCCGACGAGGATTTCGCGTGGCCTTGCTCGACCGTGCACACTTTCCGCGCCATAAGGCATGCGCCGAGTACATGAGCCCCGGTGTACGTGACGTGGCACAACGCCTCGGCATGTGGCACGCCATACAGGGCGCTGGACCATGTTCGGTGCCGGGGATGGAGGTCGTGTCGCCGAGTGGCAAAGTATTGCGGCTCGACTACACCGTAGATGGCCGTCGGCAGTACGCCGCCACCCTTCCTCGACACGTGCTTGACCAGCAGTTCGTTGCCCAGGCCGAGGCCTGGGGAGTCACCATGATGTCTGGGGTCACCGCGCACGAGCCCGTACTGGACGGGTCGGCGGTCACAGGTGTGCGTGCGTCCCAATCAGGTGCGTCTATCACGGTTAAGGCAAAGCTGACGATTGTCGCCGACGGCAACCGGTCGACGGTCGCGCGTGCGCTCGATTTTGCGGTGCCCGCACGCTGGCCCGTCCGAATGGGGCTCGTCGCGCACTACGAGGGTATCGCCCCTCTCCGCGATGGTTTCGGGCAAATGCACGTGGGAACGGAGGGGTATTGTGGGGTGGCGCCCTTGCCGGAGGGCAGGTTGAACGTGGCGATGGTGGTCAAGGCAGACGCTGTGCGCTCATCCGGCTTGCGAGCGTCTGACTTCTTTGAACGCTGGATCTCCCAGGCGCCCGCCCTTCGCACGCTGCTCGCCGCCTGCACCAGGATTTCACCGGTGCGTGGGGTCGGTCCCATCGGTTCTCGTGCCGGCCGGGTGTCCACAGACGGGGCCATGCTGGTGGGCGACGCGGCGGGCTTTTTTGATCCCTTTACAGGTGAAGGCATATATCGTGCACTGCGTGGAGCGGAATTGGTTTCGGAGGTCGGACGAGATGCCCTGGTGCGGGATGACGTGTCGGCCGCCCGTCTAGCTCGGTACGACGTACTTCGGAGCCACGCTTTTACGCGGAAACTGGCCGTCACTTCGCTGGTCCAGCTCTTCGTTCAGTTCCCCATCCTCATGGAGTACGCTTTGCCGCGTCTGACCGCCAGGCCGCAGGAACTGCAGGCCCTTGGTTCGGTGCTCGGAGACTGTCGCGACGCGCGGGCATTCCTCAATTTTCCGACGATCTGGTCGGCCTTGCGTCCGTGAACACGGCTCAGACACGGTGAACCAAATGCACACCACAAACGAAATGCACATTGCAGCGCCGTTGCACCGGGTCTATGAACTCGCCTCACGAGTCGAAGACTGGCCAACCTTGCTCCGGCATTATCGATACGTCGACGTCATCGACCCGGCACTCGCCGGCGAACGCCGGTCGCGTCTGGTGAAAATGGGTGCGACACGCTCTGGGTTTCCCGTGAGTTGGACCTCAGTTCAGCACCTCGACCGGCGGCAGAGACGGATTCGTTACCGCCACGTAGGTGGAGTAACGCTCGGGATGGACGTCTTGTGGACGCTTGAGCCGGGGCACAAAGGCGTCGACGTCACGATCGAGCACGATCTGCTGTCCGGTCGCCGATGGCTACAACCGACGCTCATGCAGATTTTCGTTGGCTCCTTCTTCGTAGAAAGTATCGCCAACATGACCCTGGCGGGGATCAAGCGCGCGGCGGAGATGTGTCGGTGAATCCTCGTCGCGTCGTGATCACCGGCGTGGGAGGAGTGACCCCGATTGGCTCCGGTCGAGCAGCGCTCTGGTCGGGTGTGGAGAGCGGAGAGTCGGCGGTTAGGCGGCTGACTCGGTTCGACCCAAGTCAGTTCCGTTCTCAGACCGCGGCCGAAATCGACGACTTCGATCCCTTGAACTATATGGACGCCCGGACCGCCAAACGGTTGGATCTATTCGCGCAGTTTGGCGTGGTCGCCGCTCTCCAGGCCGCCGAGGACGCGAACCTGGGCAAGAGTGCAGTCGAACCCGCCCGCTGCGGCGTGTCCGTGGGGTCGGCGTTGGGCGGATTGGCCTTCGGCGAGGACCAACATAGCGTGTTCAGAGAAGACGGCATTAGGGCGATTCCGCCAATGTTGGCGCTTACTGTGTACGGTGGCTCCAGCGGGGCACATATCGCAATGGAACTCGATCTGCGTGGTCCCAATCTCGCCAATGCCAATTCCTGCGCGTCGGGCGCAATGGCGGTGGGTGAGGCGTTCCACGTGATCGCGCGCGGAGAAGCCGACGTGATGTATGCGGGCGGGGTCGAGGCTCCGTTGTCACCGCTCATGTACGGCGCGTTCTGCGTCATCAGGGCGATGTCCACGCGCAACGACGAGCCGGAGCTCGCTTCGCGACCGTTCGATTCGGCGCGCGACGGCTTTGTCATGGGCGAAGGCAGTGCGGTGCTGGTCCTAGAGGAACGCAACCGTGCGCTGCGACGCGATGTGCCGATCTATGCTGAACTTCTCGGCTATGGTCAGTCCAACGACGCGTACCATATGACTGCGCCCCGGCCAGACGGGAGGGAGAGCGCTCGTGCCATTCGTATGGCGCTTCAAAGCGCCTCGGTTGACCCGGTGGACATTGAGTATGTGAACGCGCATGCCACCGGAACCCCGCTGGGAGACGTGGCGGAGAGTCGAGCGATTCAGTGTGCGCTGGGCGCGCATACCGCCGGTATCCCAGTGAGCGGTACCAAAGGACTATATGGACACGCCCTGGGCGCGAGCGGAGCTATTGAAGTCGCAATCACGGCCCTGGCATTGCACTGCGGGTACCTACCGGGTACGCGAAATCTTGACCAGATCGATCCGCAGTGTTCTCTGGCAGTCCTGCCGCCGGCCGGAAGGTCGGCATCTGTGGGCTGCGCCTTGACCACCTCTTTTGGCTTCGGGGGCGCGAACGCGGCGCTGGTTCTGGCACGACCAGAGTTCGTATCGTCCGGCTAACCCGCTGAATTGCCCGGGTGAAATGTGACCGGACGGCGGCGTACCACTCTGCAGTCGATACACTCGGTCTCGATCGTCGCGTGCTCGATGTGGAAGCGGTTCCGGAGCATGAGCTTCAGATCAGCCAGCAGGTCCGCGATATCTGCCAGAGACTGTTCCGGGACGGTCACGTGCGCCGACAACAGTCCGAACCCGTCCGCGAGCGCCCACACGTGCAGATCGTGCACGTCGAGCACGCCCGGCACCTCGCGCATCGCTTCGCGCAGGGCATCGAGATTCATGCCGGCCGGTGTTCCCTCCATCAGGATCCCGACAGTGTCGCGTGCTATTTTCCACGCTCCGAGCGCGATCAGTACAGCTATTCCCACCGTCAATATGGGGTCGACGACGTAGACGTGCCAGATCAGAATCAAAGCGCCGCCCACCATAACCGCGACTGAGGCGGCCGCATCACTCATCACGTGCAGCAATGCGGCACGAATGTTGAGATTGGAACGACGCTCGTGTCGCAGTCCCGAGGCAATGTACAGATTGACGAGTAAGGCCGCGCTCGCCGCTACCAGTACCAGTCCGCCCTGAACCGGCGCCGCCTGACGAAATCGCATGAGTGCACCCACGAGAGCCGCACCCGCAATCAGTATTAGCACCGCGGAATTAAGCAGTGCAGCGAGTATCCCGCTGCGCTGGTAGCCGAACGTGTTGCGCTCGTCCGGCGGTGTTTGTGCGGCACGCGCTGCGAACCAGGCGAGACCGAGCGCGAATGCGTCGGTCAAGATGTGCCCCGCGTCCGCCAATAACGCGAGCGACTGGGCGGCGAGTCCCGCCACGACTTCCACCATCAGAATGACCAGGGTCAGAAAGAACGCGGTCCGTAGACGATCCCCGGCCGCGTGATGGTGGCGATGTCCGGAGTGTTCGTGATGGGCGTGAATGGCGGATGCCACGGATTCTTTACTCGATCCGTTCCAGAATGAATTGCTTCATTTTACCGGCGGACGCGGTTGTACCCGAACATAGCGAGGGGGCGGTGCATGCGCACCGCCCCCAACTGCTTCTGCTCAGGCCGCTTACTGTTGGCCTTTCGCCGTCCACTGCCAGGTGTTCCATTGATTACCGGTGTTGGTTGGATTGGTTACAAAGTGGTTGACCTGGCCATCCTCGGTGGCGATCTCCGGTCGGTAAAACAGATTGTCGAACGGAGCGACTTTATTGAGCTCGATCTGGACCTGGGTGTAGTACTTCAGGCGCACCTTGGGGTCGAAGGACGCCGCGCCCTTATCGAAGCCCTGATCGACGATCTTGTCTTTCAGTCCAGGCTCGTTCTGGTTGGTCGACGAATGGGCCGTTTTTTCCCGGTCGATGTACTTGGATTGGAAAATCACCTTCAAGTTGTCGGGATCCGGCGATCCTACATCCGCGTACATGGCCACCTGGAAGGCACCATGCTGCAGCGTGCCGCCGTCCGTCCACCCACCGAACAGCTTCCCGGCTGGGACGAAATTCGGGACGAAGTTCACGTTGACCTTCTTCCAGTAGGATTGGATCACCGAAAACTGCCCCGCGCGCACGGCGTTGCCCGAGGTCGTGTAGCCGTCGAGGGAGAACCCGCCGCTGTATCCGGCCTGGCTCAGTAATTTTTTGGCATCCGCGATCGCGCCGGCGCTGCCCGTATCGGTGCGGAACGTCTTGCTGATCGGGTCCCACTGGCC
>DAINCT010000026.1:10738-18300 GCA_036732245.1 Chloroflexota bacterium
CCACTGGCCCTTGAGCGCCGTATCGGCAAACGGCTGTTTGAAGGTCGGTGTGATGATGAAGGGTGACCACGACACGATTTCATTCGCCTTCGCAGCTCCCAATCCCAGTGCGCTCCGGATCAAGGCGATCTTGTTGAGGGCCAGGCTCAGAGCCAGTCGGACACGAACGTCATGGAGCGGATTCTTTTGTCCGTTGTACGTCGGGTCCATATTGAAAGTGAGGTGTTCGAATTCGAATGCAGGGATCGCATGAACCTTGTATGCACCGGCGTGTCCCTGCAAATTGGTCAAGTCCGCCCAGGTGTAATCGGTCGTGATATCCGTGTTCTTTTGGGTGGCCGCGGCGATAGCTGCGTTCTTGTCGCTGTAGAACGCGAAGATCAGAGTGCCGACGCGGGCGCCGCATGCCAACGAGTTGTAGTACTTCATGGGCTTGAGCACGATGCGGTCGTCTTTTACGAACTGCGTCACCATATACGGCCCATTGGTCGGAAATGCGCTCCCTTCCATGTTGAAGCTCGAGTCAGTGAAGAGCTTCGTCACGGCTGCGCTAACGTCGCCCTTCGCCCATCCGCCTGCCCACGAGGTCGGCCACACCTGCGGGAGTCCGACTGGGACGAATGGCGCGTACACGCTTTTCAAGTGAAACACCAGACCGTACTTGCCCTTGATGTCGATTCTCGCGATGTGATCGCATGTGCCGGCGCAGTATGGACCGCTCTTCGGGTCCATGCCGACCTGCCAGCCAAATTTCACGTCCGCTGCGGTCAGGGCCTGCCCGTTCGACCAACGTAGTCCCTGCCGCAAGGTCGCGGCGATGGTGCGTCCTCCGTTGGTGACCTGTCCGTTTTTCAGGGTCGGGAGACGCGTCAAAAGGATCGGCACGGTCCCGCCGTTCCCGTTGTAGGTTGTGAGGTCGTCATGAATGGTCGAGATGACTTCCTGGGACACGGACGCCTGCGTCTGATACTCGTTCAAGGTGTCTGGAAATTGCCAGTCGGAGAACTTAACGGTTCCTACCGACTTATTTCGAACTTTGCAGCGCGTCGCGGCCGCGGGTTTCTGTACGTGGCTGGCCGCAACCCTTGATAACGATCCAGATTGAGCACTCGAAGCAACCGCTGGCGAAAGCGATGCGACAGCCAGGCTCGTCGCAGCGATAACGCTGCCTCCCAAGGCCTTCCAGTGTGAGCGGCGTGAAAGCACGTTCTACCTCCTCCATGTACTAGTCGGCGCACAAAAAAGTGTCGGCGTGTGGTTGCCGTCTTCCTCACTCAGTTGCAGTGGCACCTCCTGCTGGTCGAACGGAGCAGGCTAACTGCGCTCGATAAAGTCACAACGAGTCTGGGCGCGAGAACGCAACAGTACGCCGCAGACGCGTTTCGACAGGTTCCCGGCAGTCAACCCTGTCTCTCGGCCCGTAATGCATCGCAACGTTATCATTGGCTCTATATACTGTCAAGGATTGACGCCATGAAATACCAACGCATCGTACGAAATGTCAAACGAGCTCCCGTGCAGATATGACTGACGATGTTCGTCCCCTTCCCGGACAGCGGATTGTAGTTCGGACGCCGGATCGACGTGAATATCGCGGAGAGTTGGTAGAACTCCGTACCGGCGCCCGTGACAATGCGACGGCTGTGGTGCGCCTCGATACCGGATGGCTGACCTCGTACCCGATCGCCATGGTGCACGCTCTGGATGAGCCGCCGCACAGAGCATGATCGGTGGGTGCGACGCCGCGACAACGCTTCGCCCCCTCATTGCGGGTTGGATGGTCATGCCTCGGACAGCAAATCGATCGTGAGCGCGGCAGACCAACTGAAGGTGTTCGTCCCAAATCCTTCGCCTGTCTGCGGGTGAAAGTACTCTCGAAAGCCCGATTGGGCCACAAGGGCCAGCGAACCTGCGGCCACGGACTCCGCCAGGTCCGGGTACCCGTAGTCACGGAGCCCTTGCAGAACCATCCAATTCGTGTTCACCCACACCGGGCCAAGCCAGTAATTCTCCGGGTTATACCACGCAGAGTCCATGGCTGTCGTCGGGATCGGCGTGCCTCCCGCGGGCCAGAACTTCGCTGCGTTGTGCAAGTACGCGTCGACCAGACGCTGCGCGCGTTCTGGTGTCGCCGCGCGTCCATATAGAGTGTGGAAGGCGGCAATCGTTTCATCCTGGAGCAGTTTGCCGGCAACGCGATCGTAACTGTAGTAGGTGGTATCGTCGTCGCTCCACAATTTGCTGTTCATCGCGGCGGCGGTTCGTTCGTGCCATGTTCGAGCCTCGCTCGAGTCCTCACCGAGCAGGTCGGCAATGTCTGCCAGATCGAGGTTTGCGCGGCAAAGTACCGAGTTAAACAGGACATCCTCGACCTGGAGCGGGGCTTCCTTCAAGTACTTCTTCTGGTCCCAATCGACGGCTCGCATCTGTTCGAGCAGGTAGACGAACAAATCGTAATCTTTGTTCGTTGGCCTGTTTTTCGCTGCCACGTGAAGCAAGTCGAGGCGTTCGTACTGCGGCTTGTACGTCAGGTTCACCCGGCTTCCTGCGTCCAGGTACGGCGGGGAGTTGTCCAGACCGGACTCCCAGGGATGGACCACCGTGACGAGCCCGCTCCGGTCTGGATCCCGCTCTTCATACATCCAGCTGTGATAGAGCCGAAGCTTGGGGTATACCTCGCGTAGAAACTCGCGAGCGAATTCCTGGTCGTCGGCATTTCGCCAAATGCTCAGCGCTGCGGTTGCGAGTACGGGAGGCTGGGTGATTCCCGACGTTGCCACTGCCTTTGGCGCATCTGGCGAGCGCTCGCTCTGCCAAACGTCTGGGCCGGGGAAGTAGCCGCCAGAAAGCGGATTGAAGACGATCTGAGGCACCAGACCGTTGCGCCACTGCCCGTGAAGAAGCGAACGTAATTCCTGGGCCGCTCGGGTTGAGTTATAGCGGGAGAGCCCAATCGCGATGAAACATGAATCCCAGTTCCACTGATGCGGATACAGATCGGGGGCCGGCTTGGTCGACGTCCCCAGATCGTTCGCGGCAAGCACATCTTTCGCCGCCTGGAACAGAACGTCAGACCGAATCCCTCCGTCCATCCGCCTTACCTCCTGGGGTAGTTCTCTTCCTGCAGCGCCACGATGACAGGTGCCATCACTTCCGCCGTATGCTTCACCTTCAGCGTTCCGCCCTGTGCCGCAATGCCGCCTCTTAGATGCATGATGCAGCCAGGGTTATCGGTTATCAGAGTGGAGGCGCCGGTTTCCTCAACGCAGGCAAGTTTGCGAGCCAGGATGTGAGCGCACATTTCGGGTCTCTGAATCGAAACCGAACCTCCAAAGCCGCAACACACGTTCGCGTCCGGAAGGGGTACAAACTCCATACCGCAGACATCCCGTACGAGATGGATCGGCTCCTGCCGAAATCCCAGCACGTTGTACGACTGACAGAAGTAGTGATATGTGAATCGCTCCCTCGGCGTCGAGGACGGAGGATGGGCCGGAAGTTGCGCGACACGATACATGAATGTGGTGAAATCTATGACTCGTGCCGCCACCCCCTCAGCACGCCGTTGCCACTCCGGTTCGTCCCGAAACAGGTGAGGGTAGTCGTGAACCATGGCAACCGCACAACTCGTTCCCCCCGTCAGGATGTAGTCCCCGTGCGCTGCTTCAAGCGTGGCGATGGTGTGCCGGGCCATTCGTTTTGCAGGCGCAATCACGCCGGCATCGAGTGCCGGCAGGCCGCAACAATGCTGGGCTCGTGGGAATGTCACACGCGCCCCCAGGCGGGAGAGGATCTCGATAATCGACGTCCCCATTTCTGGATACAGACGATCGGTGAGGCATTGCACGAAGTAGGCGATCGTGCAGCCCTTTAACGTCTCGCCGTATAGCAGATGAGTGAACCGTGCTGCGTGCTGTACCGGCCGATCTCTGAACGGGCGGCGAGCGACGGCCGGCGGTTTCCTCCACTGGGTTTGAACAGAGAAGAAGGGCGGCTCGAGAAACGGCCCGCGCTGTACCGGTAACTGTCCGATCGAGGCGAGGCGGGTTGCGAGTCGGAACGCCGACGGCCGCGACCAGAGTTCCAGGATGCTTCGCAAGACCAGAGAGGTGCCGGTCTGCTCCACCACGCGTGCTCGCGTATCCAGAATTTGTCGCGGCAACGGGATGTCGACGGGACAAACCGCCTGACATGCACCACACGAGACACAGAGGCTCTGTGGGCCGGTATCGTGCTCGAGCCCGTGGTGAAACGGAGTGTTCACCAGGCCAATCGCGCCGCTATAGATATATCCGAAAACATGTCCGCCTACCACGCCGTACGACGGACAGACGCTCGCGCAGGCGCCGCACCGGATGCAACCCAGAGCTTCGAAGTAATCGGGCTCGGATCGCATCTTCGTGCGCCCGTTATCGAGCAAGAGGATGTGTAACTCATGTTCCGGCTCCGATGGGCCGGTGATGAAACTCACGTAGGCGGTCGCCGGCTGTCCGGTGGCCGAACGTCCCAGTAACTGAAGTTGGAGCAGCGCATCGTCGATCGTGGGCACGACTTTTTCGATGCCCACCACCACCACGTGCACCGGCGGGAGTGAGGTTACGAGTTCGGCATTCCCCTCATTGGTGGCGATCATTACTGTTCCCGATTCCGCGACGATCGCGTTCGCTCCCGTAATACCGATCTGTCCACGGAAAAACTCAGGACGCAAGGTCTCCCGTGCCACGGCCACCTGTTCGGGTATGTGCTCCGGGCTCACGGCGCGTCCCGTGACGCGACTCAACAGCTCCGCGATCTGCCGCCGATTCTTGTGTAACGCGGGGCCGGTAATGTGTGACGGTCGTTCTCCAGCCAACTGCACGATCCACTCGCCCAGATCGGTTTCAATGACCGTTATCCCAAGCGTTTCCAAAGCGTGATTGAGACCGATCTCTTCCGTCGCCATGGATTTCGACTTTATGACGGTATTCACTCCTCGCCGTGCGGCCAGATTTGCCACATAGTCCACGACCTCCGCTCCCGTCCTCGCCAATAAAGTGGTGGCCCCGGCGCGGCGGGCCGCGGACGCGAACTGCTCGACGTACTCGGGGAGACCCGATATGACTTCTTCTTTCACCCGTGCCAGGCGGGCGCGTTCCTTGTCAAATTCCATGCCGGCGACCGCGCGCTCACGACGCTCCCGCCAGGTGTGCTGAAAGCGGTACAGGTTCTCCCTTAGCACAGGATCGCTCAGTGCTGTGCGGTAGCGCTGCTCGAACGGCTCAATCATCATGTGGCTCCCAGCCTTCGACCAGAATGATATCAAGCTGGGCCGGCCCGTGAGCGCCGAGCGTCAGTACTTTTTCGATATCCGAGGTCCGGCTCGGTCCTGTCGTGAACGTGACATAACCCAGGCCCGCGCTGAGCAACGCGCGCACCGATCCCGCCGTCTGATCCAGGGTTGCAACGATGTGGTCAGACGGCACGACCAGCACGTGTTGAGTACTCAGCAGTGCGCAGATTCGATCTTCTGCAAGTCGTTCCGCCACGAGCACCGTACCAGTCGACGCAATGCCTAGCCGGCCTCGACTGATCCAGGTGAAGGGACGGATCGTCCGGTCGGTCGGGATCTCGCGGCCGAGAACGCATAGTAGGTCGGAACTGTAGCCGATGCCGCCTTCCAGAGAACCGGCTTCGTAGGAAACCAGCAGGTCATTGACCTCGGCGGACGTCGCCGACCGCACGCGGGCGCCGGCTGCTTCGGCGGCGAGTTTGAATTCCCTAACGTGTGAGGTCTGTGCCGTGCCCCTCGCCACGCTGGAGCGCATGCCTTAGAAGCGCTCGTACCGCTCGTATGTAACGTGGGTCCATTCGTACGTCAAGCTGATCTGTTCTGGCACCGATTCGACCTGCCGGGCAGCAGCACGCTTGCGGTTCGCGCGCGCCGCCAGTCGCAACCCTTCGACCGCCAACGCGATCCCGGACGCCAACACGACTCTCGACAAGCTCACTTCAGAGTCTCGCCAGTGCGTTGTAAGGCGATTATTCGACAGCGCCGGGATCATTTTCGACCGCACGGCAGGAGGGTGCTCCAGGAGAGGTTCCGGCGACCCAACTTCGTCTGACATGCACATCCCCAGGCTTCGGAAGTACCAGGTTCCCCAGCGTACCACGGCGCCGGATGGCACACCTCCGGATCAGGAGGACTGCTTTTTCTGTCGACCGCGCCGTTCGTGATTGAGCAGACGCTTGCGGAGGCGCAGACTCTCCGGCGTGACTTCCACCAGCTCATCGTCTTGAATGAAGTCCAGTGACTGTTCCAGACTCAGAATCGTAGCCGGGGTCAATCGAACCAAGATATCGGAAGTCGACGCGCGCACATTTGTCTTCTTTTTGTCTTTCGACACGTTGATGACGATGTCGTCTCCGCGTGAATTCAGGCCCACGATCATGCCGCCGTACACCGCGGTACCGGGCTCGATAAAGGTAGTGCCACGATCCTGGGCGTTGGAGAGCCCGTACGAAACGGCCTGACCCTCTTCGAGCGCAACCAGCGCGCCCATCCGATAACTGTTGATCTCTCCTGCCCACGCGCGGTATCCCAGCAGCAGGCTGTTCATAAGCCCATTGCCGCGGGTCGCTGTGAGAAACTCGTTCCGGAATCCGATCAAGCCGCGTGTTGGAATGGTGTATTCCAGTCGAACACGTCCATCATCCCCAGCGTGCATATTGGTCATCGCACCCTGTCTCGCCGCCATGGCCTGAGTGATGAATCCCATGTGATCGTCGACCGTGTCGACGACCAAGTGTTCGAACGGTTCCATCGTTTTCCCATCAATCGTGCGCGTGATGACCTCGGGACGGGACACTTCGAATTCATAGCCTTCGCGCCTCATCGTTTCGACCAGGATGGCGAGATGCAATTCCCCACGCCCGGAGACCAGGAAACTGTCGGAGCGACCCGTGTCTTCAACTCGCAGTGCCACATTGGTCTGAAGTTCGCGATACAGCCGTTCTCGCAGTTGACGAGACGATCCCATCTTTCCTTCGCGTCCGCCGAACGGGGACGTGTTGACACCAATTGTCATGCGAACCGTCGGCTCCTCGATCTCGATGGTCGGTAGAGCCTCCGGTTGTTCGGCTGCCGCTACAGTCTCTCCGATGGACGCATCCTCTATACCGGTCAGCGCGACAATATCGCCGGCGTCAACCAACGGCACGCTGGCGCGTTGTAGACCGGAGAAGGTATAAACATTCGCGATCTTGGCGCTCCGCACCGAGCCGTGGCGTCCCAAAATGGCCACGTTGTCCCCTGGCTTGACCGAGCCTCGAACGATACGACCGATTGCGATGCGGCCCTGATATGAATCGTAGCCAAGTGTCGTCACCAGCATCTGAAGCGGCCCATCTTCAATCTTCGGGGGCGGCACTGTTTCGACAATGGCCTGAAAGAGAGGCTGCAAGTCGACCTGTGGATCGTCCACGTGAGTTGCAGCCGTACCTTGCTTGGCGACTGCGTACAGGACTGGGAAGTCGAGCTGGTCAGACTCGGTCGCCAAATCGAGAAACAGATCCTGCGTTTCTTG
>DAINCT010000027.1:0-7279 GCA_036732245.1 Chloroflexota bacterium
ATGCCGGTCAGGCACGTGAGGTTTGGGAGCACGCCTGGCGCTCCGACGATGCCCTGGATCGCTTTGCGCGCGATCTGCCCGACTACCTCACCCCGATGGGCCGGGCCGTGCTCATCGTCTCCTCCACCACCGTTGGCGTCGACGAGGCTCTTGCTCGCCACCACCTTGATTCACGCCTGCTCTGGAAGCGCGATATGATGAACGAACGTCTCATGGTGCTCGAGTGGACCATCCCGTCGAGCAGCAAGGCAGAGATATGGTGACCGACAGCACGAGACCGCGCGTGGTCCTATTCAATCCGCCGAACGCGGAGAAGCCGAAGACGGTTCTTCCGCTATCGTTGCTGTCGCTGGGCGCAGTCCTAGATGACGTGGCGGATTGGGTGCTGGTCGATGGGAACCTGGAGCCCGATCCGCTGACGGCAGTCGATCGCGCGCTGCACGACACGCACGCGGACGTGCTCGGTGTGACAGTCATGCCGGGGCCGCAACTAAAGGGGGCGATTCCCGTAACCCGCACGCTGAAGGAACGCTATCCGGGTGTGGATGTGGTCTGGGGAGGCTACTTTCCGACCCAACACTGGGAGGTAGCACTGCGTAGCGACTACGTCGATTTCGTGGTGCGAGGTCACGGGGAGTTGGTCTTCAAAGAGTTCCTACAGCGCCGGGCAAGCGGCGAGGACGTGCACGATCTCCCTGGTCTGGCTTACAAACACCCGGTGACGGGCGAACCGACAAGCAACCAGATGGCGCCAATTCCGCGTCCCGACGATCTCCCCGATCTCCCGTACGATCGAATGGATCTCTTGCGCTACGTGCGACCGACGGTGTTGGGGAAACGGACTCTCTCGCACCATTCCAGTTATGGCTGTCCTTTCTTCTGCAACTTCTGCGCGGTCGTCAACATGGTGAGTGGGCGCTGGTTAGCCCAATCCGCCGAGCGTACCGCCGCCGTCACGGAGTATTACGTGCAGGCCGCGGGCATCGACTCACTGGAGTTTTTCGACAACAACTTCTTCGTCCATCAGGCGCGGGTGCGCGACTACGCCGAACGCATCGCTCACCTCAACATCAACTGGTGGGGTGAGGGACGAATCGATACGCTGCTGAAGTACGACGAGAGTACCTGGCAGTGTATGGCCGACGCCGGGCTCAAGATGATCTTCATGGGAGCGGAATCCGGCTCGGACGAGACCTTGCGGCGCATGGACAAAGGCGGCAAGATGTCAACCGACAAGACGCTCGCCATCGCCGAGTTGATGCAGCGCTATGACATCATTCCGGAGTTTTCATTTGTGATGGGCAATCCACCTGATCCGGAAGGCGACGTGCGAGGTACGATCGATTTCATCAAGAAAGTTAAAAAGATCAATCCCAGGAGCGAAATCATCATGTACATGTACACACCGGTGCCGCTCGCCGGTGAGCTGTACGATCAGGCCAGAGCGGAAGGGTTCGCGTTCCCGGAGACACTGGAGGGTTGGTGTGAGCCGGCCTGGGAGGAGTTCTCGCAACGAAGAAGCACCACGATGCCCTGGGTGCAGGACAGTCTACGCAGCCACGTGCGCAACTTCGAGCGTGTTCTGAACGCCTATTACCCCACCTCAACCAACCCCGATCTCCACGGCTTGAAGTCCTCGATACTCCGTGCCGCCGGCAGTTGGCGGTGGGTCACCGGGCGCTACGAATACCCGCTGGAGTTGCGGGCACTCCATCGCCTCTTTGCGTACCAACGCCCCGAGACCACGGGGTTCTGATTCGATCGGAGGGGACTGTGATCGCGCGCAGCGCGCGCCTGCCGGACCGACTAACAGAAGGACCGGGAACCACGCGGGCACCCCTTCAATCTACGTGGCGACGACATGTCGGCCTGCCGATCCTGGCGCTCCCCACCGTGCTCCTGGCCGGCTGGGTGATCGTCGTGTGGAAATTCAACGGGCTGTACGGACAGGATCCGTTCGCCTACTACGACTTTGGCGTTGGTCCGTTACGCCACTCCCTACTTGACGGCGCGCCGCTCAGCGCGATGTTCTGGCCGCTGGGATATCCGATCCTCATTACCCTGACGTCCTTCGTGGTAGGACCGGTGACAGGTGCGGCCCAGATGGTGAACGTACTGGCCGGTGGCGCCACCGTTTGCTTCACCTATTTGCTGGGACGCGATCTTTTGCTGCAGGCGGGCGCGTCTCCCCACCTGTCACGTCGCGCCGGGGTGCTCGGCGCTCTGTTATTAGGTGTGACGGGCAGGATGATCGAGTCGAATGTGCTGATCATGGCGGATTCCGTTGCCCTGGCCACGGCAACTCTCTCGGCGTGGGCGCTGGTTCGTTGGTGCGCGGACAGGGGGGAGCGCGGGCCGCACATCGGATGGTTGGCGCTGGCGGCAACGGCGCTTGCCTGGTCCGTGATAACGCGGTGGGGGCAGGCTCTCCTGCTGGGTGCCTGGCTCGTTGCCACGCTGCCGATGATTTTGAGTCGGCGCCGGCACATGGTGCGGTGGCGGGACGTGGGATGGGCCATCTTACCCGCGATCCTCATCCTGGGCGTGCAACTCTGGCTCGTCTTTACGGTGCGATCCGACCCGAACGTGAGTGTGCTTCCCTTCGCCGGTGATCTGGTGCACGTGAACGGCGCGGGCATCGGCTGGTCGCTCGCGCATTTGTTCCAGCACCGATTTGTGAACGGTGATGGAGTGCAGCAGTATCCATGGCCGAATGCACTGTACTACGCCGGCGGCGCCTTTCTCCTGCAATACCTGACCCCGATCTTTTTACCCGCCGTCATACTCGGGGTGATCGTCGCAGCCGTATCCTACCCACGTTCACTTCCGCTCCTGCTCTCATGGCCGGCGATTCTGCTCGTGTTCGATGCCGGCCTGGCGCAACAAAACCCGCGCTACATCCTGGCGGCCCTGCCACCCGTTGCCCTCCTGGCCGGCTTGGGCTCGGCCGTTGTTTGGGAGCGTCTGCGCACGCCGTGGCGTCCTCTGGGAATCCTGGTGATGGGTGCAGCCCTGGTGGCCGTGGCCGCAATCGGCCTACGGGGAGTCGGGACATTGAATGCCGAGCGAAACAGCGATCTGCAGGTCGCAACCTGGACGGCGGCACGAGAACCGGTCGGCGCCGCCACGTTGACCTTCGGCCTGACGCTGACCCTCCAGCACTCCACTCACCTGCACGTGCTGGATCTCTCCGTCCTGTCAAAGAGCCAGTTGCAACGACTCGCCGCGCGCCACGCACCACTCTATCTGTTGGTGCAAGAGAACGCGATGAACGGTCAGTTCGCGGCGCGTCCTCCCGGCATCAACTATCGCCAACTAAAGGCCGCTCCCGGCCTGATCCGTCTGGGTGAACTACACGGGTATACCCTGGCGCGGGTCAATACCACGTGAGCTCAGATCGAGGCGCTCTCCGCAGATCGACCACCATCGGGAATGGCGTTTCATGCACCGGCAGGCGATGAAGGTCGGGCTGATCGTGCCGGGATTCAGCTCAGATGCCGACGATTGGTGCATTCCGGTGCTGGTCGACGTGGTTCGCGAGTTGAGTCGCCGGGCGGAGGTCCACGTGTTCGCGCTGCGCTACCCGGACCGACAGGATGGGTATGGGCTCCATGGCGCCCAGGTACACACCCTCGGTGGAGGGGAGACCCGTGGTGCCGCGCGCACACGATTGCTGGCTGCGGCGTGTGCGCGCGTGATGGCCGAGCATCGACGCGGCCCCTTTTTTGTGCTGCATGGGCTCTGGGCGGACGAACCAGCCTTCGTTTCCGTGACGACGGCACGACTGCTGCGGATTCCGGCCTTCGCGAGCGTGATGGGCGGCGAGTTGGTCGGTATGCCGGATATCGGCTACGGTGGCCGGCTGGTGGCGTCCAACCGGCTGCTTACAACGGTGGCACTGCGCGGCGCCGACCGGGTAACGGCGGGGAGCAGCCCGCTGGTCGAATTGGTACGGCACTCCATGCCGGCCGCGAGGTCCTCACGCGTAGTCAGATTGCCTTGGGGGATCGATCCTCAGCTCTTCGCGACACACGGACCGACTCTCAAACTCGCCGGGGAGAGTCGCGTACTGCACGTCGGCTCGCTCGTTCCCATCAAGGACCACGCGACGCTGCTGCGATCGATCGCGCGGCTAAAGCGCATCGTCCCGGGCGTTCATTTGCACCTGGTGGGTGACGGTCCGCTGCGCTCGAACTTGAGAGCTGAAGCGGAAGCACTGGGTCTGGGTTCTGCAGTGACGTTCCACGGTCACGTTGCCCGCCACGAGTTGGCGTCGTACTACCGGTCCGCGGATGTGGTCGCCGTATCGTCGCGCCATGAGGCGCAATTGGTGGTGGCACTGGAAGCGGCTCTGTGCGGGACCCCGGTCGTGGGAACGGCCGTCGGGCTGGTGTCGGATTTCGCCTCCCCGGCGGCGCCGGCAGCTCCGGTTGGGGATGACAAGGCCCTGGCGGGGAGCATCCAGGCCGCGCTACAACCGGAGATCGGGCGGGCACTGGGGGAAGCAGCCTGCCGGCTTGTACGATCGGACTATCTCGCGGCGCAGACGGCGGACAAACTGATTGCGATGTACCGGAATCACTCGACCACGTATCGGGCCGCGTAACGCCGTGCGCAATACCGGCCCCACGGTCACCATTCTGATCGATACCTACAACTACGCCCGCTTCGTGGGGCGCGCCATAGAAAGCGCCCTGCAGCAGGAATACGACGGCCCACCGATTCAGGTGCTGGTGGTGGACGATGGTTCGACCGACGACACGGCCGCGGTGGTACGACGATATGGCGCCGACGTGGAATTCATCTCCAAGGCAAACGGCGGCCAGGCCTCAGCGCTTAACGCCGGAATACGCGAGTCACGGGGTGACGTGATCTGCCTGCTGGATGGAGACGACTACTTTTATCCCGGCAAGGTGCAGCAGGTGGCCGACGCGTTCCGACACCGGCCGGAGGTCGGTCTGATCTACAACGAGTTCGATATCGTCGATAACGCCGGAATCTCGCTGCACAAGGTCTATCCGGAACCGACCTGGACCGGGTATCGGATCCCGCTGGCAAGCGTGCCGTCTCAACTTCGGTCGTTGATTCTGCTCGGCCACCCCTGGACGTGCATCACGTCGGCTATGTCGGTGCGCCGCTCCGTGGTGGGCGACTTGCACATCCCGGAGGAGATTTTTCTGCACTCGCCGGATCTGTTTCTGGGTCTCGTGTTGCCTTTTCTGACGGAGGTCTCGATAATCGAGTCCTCGCAAACGGCCTATGTCTTCCACGGGCAGAACGTGGGGTTGTACAGATCCAGCGCGGTGAATAGATCGATGTACCAGCAGCAGATGGAGTGTATACGCGGGTTCGCCGAAGAGCGTTTCGGCGTTCATTTCGTGCGGTATGGGGGACGGGGTATTTACGGGGCCTCGGCGACGGAGTCTCCCCTGCCGCTGCGCGGCACCGCGACGGACGCAAAACACGGGAGTCGAGACAACGACGTCCACGGGCGCCTCGGCGACGGAGCGCCGAGCTACGACGGTTTGCACGTGTGTCAACGGGTATCGGAATGTCTTGCGAGAGAGGTACACGGTGCCCGAGGCTGGGCCGAATTCGCGGGTGAATACCGACAAATCGCGGCGGCTGACATCGATCGTGCCGTCAAACGCCGCTGCCGCGCACAGCTCCTGGCCGGTGTGTTACTCCCGGACGTACTGTATGGTGCGCTGCGAGACTTGAGAGCGAAACGCCGGCGTTGGAGCAGCCGGCATATGCAGCGCAGAATCGCCGGGGCGCGGCAGTGAGGAGGAGGGGTGATGGCTGACGTGCTCATTGGGCAGTCGTACTATCTGCGCTTCGATGACAAGTTATGGGAGGCAATGCAGCCTTACCCGCCGCTCGGCTCGCTGTACGCGGCCGCCTACCTGCGCGGCCTGCAGTACGGTGTCGCCTTCTTCGACGCCATGCTGGCCGACTCGGAAGCGCTGTGGGGGGAAGCACTCGACCGCACTAAACCGCGTTTCGCCGTTCTGTACGAAGACAACTTCAACTATCTCTCGAAGATGTGCCTGCTGCGGATGCGCGACGCGGCCTTCCGGATGATCGAGATGGCGCGCGAGCGCGGGGCCACGGTCATCGTGGCCGGTTCGGATGCCAGCGACCATGCCGACACATATCTGGCGAAGGGCGCTCACTTTGTGGTGCGCGGCGAAGGCGAACAGACGCTGGGAGAATTGCTGCACTGCCTGACAGGCCGCAGCGACGCGGCACCCGAGTCCATCCTTGGCCTGACATTTCAAGGGGGAGCGGACGTGGCCGGCATCGTTCGAACGCCACCCCGACCCGATATCAGGGACCTGGATAGCCTGCCGTTCCCAGCGTGGGATCTGGTCGATCTGGCACGGTACCGGGACATCTGGATGAATCGACACGGGTACTATTCCATGAACATGGTCACGACGCGTGGTTGTCCGTACCACTGCAACTGGTGCGCGAAGCCGATCTGGGGACAGCGGTACAACAGCCGCAGCCCGGAAAACGTGGTCGAGGAGTTGGCCTGGTTGAAGCGGACGTATGCGCCCGACCATATCTGGTTCGTGGATGACATCATGGGGCTCAAGCCCCGCTGGGTCGATCGATTTGCCGAGCTGGTGGAGGCGCATGACGCTCGCGTGCCGTTCAAGAGCTTGCACCGTGTCGATCTCCTCTTGCGGGGCGACACAATCGACGCCTTGAAGCGGGCAGGGGCCAGGACGGTGTGGGTGGGCGCCGAATCGGGATCGCAAAAGATCCTGGATGCGATGGACAAAGGCACCAAGGTCGAGCAGATCTACGCGGCCAGCGAGCGACTTCGCAGGGCCGAAATCGAAGTTGGCTTTTTTCTCCAATTCGGCTACCCCGGCGAGACCCGAGAGGATATCGAACGGACCTTGCAGATGGTGCGCGACTGCAAGCCGGACGACATCGGTATGTCGGTGTCGTATCCTCTCCCCGGAACCAAGTTTCACGAGGCAGTCAAGCAGGAGTTGGGCGGACAACAGAACTGGGTTGATTCAAATGATCTGGCCATGATGTACCACGGGCCCTTCACCACCGAGTTCTACCGGCAGTTGCACGTGGTCCTGCACAAGGAATTCCGGATGCGCCGGGGTTGGCAGGAGGTGCGCGGGACGATACGGCAACCGACCACACTGCGACGGCGGCATGTGCGCCGCCTCAGTGCTTCCCTCTTCCATCTGGCAACCTTGCCGGCGGCCCGGCGGCGGCTTCAGCACCTTTCCAGGGTGCCGCATGATTC
>DAINCT010000027.1:7289-18156 GCA_036732245.1 Chloroflexota bacterium
ATGGCGAACACGCCGTGAGGCCGTAGCCGGCACGATCGTGCCGTCCATGCGAGTAGGGACCGAGGTGGGAATGGTAGGTGAAGAGATCCGCCTGCACGACACGCGCCGAGCGTTTGATGGGGTGGCCGGCGACTACGACGGTCCAGCGGGTAACAATCGTGTGATCCAACGAATGCGTGAAAAAATGTGGCAGACGTTGACCGGCACATTCCCCGCCGGAAGTAGGCTGCTTGACCTGGGATGTGGCACCGGAATCGACGCCGCCTATCTGGCCGATCGTGGGTATTCGGTGATGGCTACCGACTGGTCGCCCGCCATGGTGGAGCGGACGCGGGCGAGGCTGACGGAGCACCGTCTGGAGAAGCAGGCATCAGCGCGTGTGCTGGGGATCCACGAACTCGATCAACTGAGCGGCGAGCAGTTTGACGGGATCTACTCCGATCTCGGCCCGCTCAACTGCGCGCCGGATCTCGCCGCTACCGCCCGGGCCTGTGCGGCGCTGCTGCGGCCGGGAGGCCGTATCGTGGCGTCCGTGATCGGGCGGGTGTGTCCCTGGGAGGTCGGCTACTATGCCGCGCACCGCGATTGGAGACGGGCGTTCTTGCGCTGGACGGGTGACGCGGTGGCGGTGCCGCTGGAGGGAGGAACGGTGTGGACGCGTTACTACACACCACGCCGTTTCTATGCGCCCTTCGCCGAGACTTTTACTTTGACTGCCTACCGGGGACTGCGCATCCTGTCGCCGCCCCCGTACATGGTCCACATCGACCAGCGGCTTCGTGCCATCTGTGCGGTCGGAGCGTGGCTCGACGATCGGGTGGGGGCATTCCCCGGGATTCGTAATGCCGGCGATCACTGTTTGATCGTGATGACCAGGCGAGGATGAGATGGGGACGGAACCATCTTCCGACATTCGTACTGCGAGTTCGTGGACCTTTGCCTGCCCGATCTGCCGGAACGCTCTTCAACAGCACAGCGTCGAGGCGCGCTGCGCGGCCTGCGATCGAATCTATCCCTGTTCATCCGAAATCTGGAGGTTTCTGCCCGAGGAGCACCTGTCACGGTACGAGCAGTTCTTGCATGACTATCGGATCATTCGGACAGATCAGGGATGGGGACAACCGGATAGTGCCTACTTCCTCGCTCTGCCGGAGGTCGCCGCGGACGACCCGCAAGCGAAGATCTGGCAGCGACGGCGTGAGAGTCGTCGCGTGCTGCTGGGAGATATTATCGAACCCATGGCTGCGCGCCGGAAGCGCCCCCTGCGGATCGCCGATCTGGGGGCGGGCAATTGCTGGTTGGCGTATGGACTGGCGGAGTTGGGGCACATGGTCGCGGCGGTCGATCTCTCGGTGGACGAGACCGATGGCCTGGGTGCGCGACGATGGTATGTTCCTGAGCTGGAACGACGTAACCGCGTCCCGTTTACCTCGATCCAGGCAGAATTCGATCGTCTGCCCTGGACCGATCACGCGCTGGACGTGGCCCTCTTCAATGCCTCGCTCCATTACTCCCTCGACTGCGCCGTGACGCTGCGAGAAGCGGTGCGGGTACTGTCGCCCCACGGGGTGGTGGTGATCATGGATTCACCGGTGTACCGCCGGGCCTCCAGTGGCAAAGCTATGGTGCGCGAGCGTGAGCGTGCGTACGAGGACCTGTACGGCTTCCGGTCCGACCGCCTCCCGGCGGAACACTTCCTCACCACGGGCCGTCTCGAGGAGCTGGCCCGCGAGGTAGGTCTACGCTGGCAGACTCATTCGCTGGCCGGGAGCAGGACCAGAGTAACCGGGCACTGGAGACGGCTGCGCGGACAGAGAGAACTGGCCGAGATGCCGGTGGTCGCGGGAACGTGCTCGTGAGTTGGGGTGTACGGGAGGCTTACGATGCCGTCGCGCTCGAGTACGATGAGCAACTCGCGGACGATGCCTGGATGCGTCGGATCCTGTGGCAGCAGTATCTTCGAGCGTTTCACCGCGGCCAGCATGTGCTCGACGTGGGCTGTGGGACCGGGACGGATGCCATCTTCCTGGCACAGCACGGCATTCAGGTCACCGGCATCGACCTCTCGCCGGCGATGATTGGCCGAGCGGAGCGCAAGGTAGGAGATCTCGGTTTGAACCATGCCATACGGCTGTGCGCGATGGATCTGGCAGAGTTACACCGCCTGCCGGCTGCCGAGTTCGACAGTATAATCTCCTCCTTCGCGGCTCTCAACGCTTTGTCCACACTGAGCCAATTCGCGGCGGATGCAGCACGACTGCTTCGGCCGAATGGGCGGATGATCCTGCATCTGCTCAATGGTAGAAGCCTCTGGGAGTGGGGCGGCCTACTGAGACAAGGACGATGGTCCGAGGCGCGGCAACTCGGAAAGCGGCAAGAGCGAACCTTCGCGGTAGGCGGGCACCCAGTCCGGCACTATGTGACGCGCGCCGACGCAGCGTACACGCGTTATTTCGCGCCCCACTTCCGACTATGCCGGGCCAGGGGACTTGGCATTACGCGGCCTCCGCACCCGATCTCCGGCGTGCCGAAGGCAGCACTCGAAGCGCTCGATCGACTCGACGCGCTCCTTGGGCCTCACCGTCCAGGTAAGAATTGGGGCCGCTTCGTCGTGCTCGAGCTGGAAAGAAACGACGAGCAGGCATCCTCGGCACACTACCTGCAGCCGGGGCAGAGTTGGTAGTCATGCGTCCGCTGTCGTCGACTCGTCAGTCGATGCACGAGTGTGGCCGGATGAGAAGGGCCAGCAGTGCAACAGTACAAACAAGACCGGTCGGGGAGGATCGCTTCCCCGCGAGCCCTCTTTGCCGGTCCACCCATCCCACAGACCGGCGACGATGGCCTTCGCTTCCTCCCTCCGTCCCATCTGTTGGAGTTGGCCGGCAAAGCGTAGCCCACCCACGATATAGCGAAGCTCACGGACCGGGCCGAACCGCAGATCCGGTCGGGTGCGTACCAGATACCGATTCCGATACAGGTAATAGAGGGCGTTGAAGTTCACGTCGCTGCGGTTGCCCCAGTGAAGGAGGAGAGATCCGCCGGCGATCAAGAGGTGCCAGCCGGCTGCTCGTACCCGGGCGCACCACTCGGTGTCGTCCCAGTAACAGAAGAGTCGCTCGTCGAACTGTCCACACTCGGCCATCGCTCGCAGCCGAACCAGCATTCCGGCCCCGGAAAGGCGTTCAGTTTCTCGGGTGGAGCGGCTGTGGGCTGGGACCCGGTCGCCGGCGGCCCGAGGCCTGCCATCGAACTGCAGCCAGCGTGGGGTGCCGGCATACGCGATGTAGCTTCCGATCGCGGCCGCCGTGTCATCGCTGCGTGCCAGGTCGATCACGGACTGGAGGGTGCCTGGAGTCAGAAGACAGTCATTGTTCAGCAAGTAAACGTATTCGTAGCCGTCACGGAGAGCAAGCTGCAGTGCCCGGTTGTATCCACCCGCCCATCCATAGTTGTCTTCCCACCGAAAAACGCGCAGACCGGGATAGAGTGCTGTGGCCTCCGCCCGGCGATCATCGCGCGAGGCGTTGTCGACGAGCCAGACCGGACAGCCGTCGCCGTGCTCGCGCAGCGACCGAAGGCACGCGAAGGTGTCATCCCACCCGTTCCAGTTGAGCACGATCACGGGCGTGCCGGCCACCTCACTCATGGCTGATCCTCGCGCAGTTAATCGCTACCCTACCAACATTATCGGCGTACCCGTCCCGCGGCGGTGTTACCCGCCATCGTATGCTTCCATGAAACTCGGATGTGAAGCTTGCGCTCCGCAAAGCGGGTGCCCATGGGTGCGGGCGGTCCATGGTTCGTACTGAGGATGAGACTGACGAATAGTTGCAACAAGGGACGGGCGTAGTGTTGGAAACGTGGCGAGCTAGAGTCATTGGTCGGGGCGCTCCGACGAGCCCCGACACCACTCGATCGATCACGAGTTCAATCGTGACCGACTCCTTTGAGGCACCTCCACATACCGACGAGGGAGTGCCGCGCGCCTCGTCGTTGCGGGAGGCGATTCACTGGACCGTCGCGTACGGCAGTATCTTCGACTTTCCGCTGACGCGCGACGAGGTGTATCGATTTCTCATGGCACCCGGCGGATCGCGTGCCGAGGTCGATGCCGCACTTGACGATGAGCTGAGCCGGGGAAACGGCCTGGAGAGCAACGGGCGGTTTCTCTATCCGTCAGGTCAAATCGACCTGGTGTCGACTCGCCTCAGGCGTGACCGGTGCGCACGGGAGGCCTGGACACACGCTCGCCGGTACGCCCGGCTCATCTGGATGCTGCCCTACGTGCGGATGGTCGCAATCACGGGTTCGCTCGCCGTGAACAACGTGGAAGACGGGGACGATATCGATCTCATGATTGTGACGGAACCCGGCCGCCTCTGGATGACGCGCGGCATGATACTCATCGTCGTGAGGTTCGCGCGGGTGCGCGGCCACACCCTGTGTCCCAATTACATTCTTTCGTCGCGGGCGCTGACGCTCCAGCAGCGCGATTCCTATGCGGCGCACGAATTGGCCCAGATGAATCCCATTCACGGCGGAAATACGGCGGGTCGACTGTGGACAGAGCATGCATGGTGCCGAGATTTTCTGCCAAACGCGCAGTGGAGAGGTGAGGTCGGGACGGTAGACGAGCTTCCATGGATTCTGACGGCGGCGAAAGCGGTGGCCGAGATGGTCCTCAGACTTCCACCAGGCACCTGGATCGAGCGATGGGAACAACGACGGAAGATCGCAAAGCTGCGCCGCGGCGCACCCTCAGGCGCGCATGAAACCCACTACACGGCGGACGTCTGTAAAGGCCATGTCGATGGCCATGGTGACAAAGTGACGAATCTGTGGCGAGCGCGAGTGGGATTGCCGAGCGATAGGAACGACGTGAAGAGCTAGCGACGCGCGGTGCGCTCAGATGCGTACTCTCACTGCGTGACCAGCCCAACCGGAGATCCGGGCTGGCCTGTGGCTCTCGACTGTCGTTTGCGGAAAGACCGAGCCTCCACGAGCACGCCGGCGAATCCAGGTTGAGAAGTAGATGACCCTTTCATGATCGGGACTATTCCCAGGTCCGTGTCATGAAAGGGTCATCTGCGCCCCACGCTGCCATCATGTTTCCTCCGTACGCTGAACGTATCGTCGCAGTTCGATCTGTGACCGTACCATCGTCCACACGGAGGAGACTCCTCAATGATTTCCCAGATCTTTCCACCTTCGTGGTTCCGTCTCATGCGTGGTCTGCTCGATTCACCGATCGCCCGTCCCCTGCGCTTTGCCGGGACGGGTGTGGCAGCCGGGGGCCTGCAACTGACTCTCCTGGCTGTCCTGACCGCACGCGGTTGGGACACACTTCCGGCAAACGTCGTCGCCTTTCTCGTGGCGGCGCAATTCAACTTCCTGATGAGCAATGTCCTCACCTGGCGCGACCGTCAACTCACCGGTTCGATCCGGCGACGGTGGCTCCTCTTTCACACGTCGATCGCAGTGATGGCCCTGGTGAACATGTTGGTTTTTGTAGCGGTGCGCGGGTTGGTGCCGGCTCTGGCCGCTTCCGCCCTCGGGATCGCCGCCGGCGCGTGCGGTAACTACCTGGCCGGCGACCGGCTCATCTTTCGCCAGGCCTCAACCGCTGCCCTTTCGTCTACTCCCCGGAGTTTGACCGCATGAATGCCATGGAAACCACTGCACTCGATATCGAACATCTCCCGACAACCAAGCACCCACCTGTGTATTCGATCGTGGCCCCGGTCTTCAATGAGGCCGAAACCCTGCCCCACTTTTACGAACGAGTGGTGACTGTCATGCAGGAGCTGGATGAGCCGTTCGAACTGCTCCTGGTGGATGACGGCAGTACCGATGCCTCGCGCGATGAACTGCGGATGCTGCATGCCCGGGATCATAGGGTACGAGTCGTCTCTTTCTCCCGCAATTTCGGCCATCAGATGGCAATCTCCGCCGGGCTCGATCACGCCCGTGGACAGGCCGTCATCATTCTGGACTCGGACCTGCAGGATCCCCCCGAGGTCATCCCCCAGCTCATCGAACGCTGGAAGTCGGGCGCCGAGGTGGTGTACGCGCAACGGGCCGCCCGGGAAGGGGAGACCCGTTTCAAGCTCGTCACGGCCGCCCTCTTCTACCGAGTGATTGGCCGCATTACCAGCATTGATATTCCGCAGGACACGGGCGACTTCCGGCTGCTGGATCGGACGGTGGTCGACACTCTGGTGACCATGCGCGAGCAGCACCGCTTCATGCGAGGGCTCTCCGCCTGGGTTGGATTTCGACAAGAGGCAGTCCCCTACCACCGCCAGGAGCGGTATGCCGGAACCACCAAGTATCCCCTACGGGCGATGGTGCGGTTTTCGATCGACGCCATCACGAGCTTCAGCCACGTCCCCTTGCAACTTGCGACCAGTTTAGGCTTTTTGCTGGCCGGGATCAGTCTGGCCGGCATCGTGGTCGCCACCGTCCTGCGTCTCGTCAATCACGCCATCGTGGGACAGGCATCGACCTTGATCCTCGTGCTCCTGATCGGCGGGGTGCAATTGATCTTCCTGGGTGTAATCGGTGAGTACCTGGGCCGCATCTATGACGAGGTTCGTGCCCGTCCCCTCTATGTCGTCCGCGATGTGCTCGAGTCGACAGATACAGCCCATTCGTAAATCGACCATCACAGGTTAAGGAGGCGCCTATCGCCTGTCCCACGATGCGCAGGCGTCAAGAATGTCACCAGGATCGATTAGCAAAGAAGGAGATCGTATGCATGAACGTTCATAATCCCATTCACCTCGTGTCCCATCAGTTGAGTTCTACCCATCGTGCCTGGAGGATGCTCGCGGCCACGCTGCTCAGCGTGATTGCTCTCGCCGGCGGAATCGGAGGTTCGCTCTCCAGGGTCGGGTCGGCCTACGCCGACACCATAACCACTCCCACGTGCGGCACAGTAACCGCGTACACCGCTGCCACGGCGACGGCTCCAGGATCTCTGAGCCTCATGGTCGGCTCCGCAACTTCGGCCGCGACCTCGCCCATCGCACTCGGCGCCGCGTGGGCTGGGCTCCCGATCGTCGTCGGCGACAGTGTCTGCATCAGTGCCACGCTGGACGCAACCGGAGCCCTGACAGGCGGCACCGTGTCCGGCGCCATAATCACGCCATCGTCGGGATTATTCACGACCGGGCCATACATCTTCGCGCACGCGAAGCTGGTGGACGCCGCCGGTAACTACGCCGGCACCGCGACGCTGGCGCAGGACACCGCGAGCGGGCTCGTGTACGTCGGAGTGACGGTGTTCGATCCCATACTGACGGCGGGTCTCCACGGTATCGACATCCACTCGGCGGCAAGCTGCGATGGGCAGACGTTCGCATCGGCGGGCGATATATTTAACCCGCTCAACAAGCAGCACGGGCTGGCCAACCCGAATGGCCCGCAGGCCGGTGATCTTCCCAACATCAGCGTGAACAGCAACGGCAGTGGAGATCTCGAGGCGGTCAGCAACCTCTTCACCCTCTCGGCCGGGACAACTTCCATTCTCACTACCACCGGCACCTCGCTCGTCGTGCACGCGGGAACCGACGATCAGATGACCGATCCAACGGGCAACAGCGGCGGAGGCGTGCTCTGTGGCGTGATCCAGGCAGGATGACGCTCTAACAGCGCTTCAACGCGGCGTGGGCAGCGGGACGAGTCTACTGTGGCTCGTCCCGCTGCCTTTTCATGTAGTGGAGGACTCGGGACCGGCCAGATTCGTCATCATCTCGTCATGCGGGCACCGTAGGATGGAGAGAGGTATATATATAAAGGTAAGCGGCAGACTGGGGAAACGAACGCCCCGTTCATTCAACGGTTCGCGCGCGGATTGCAGGATCGAAGCAGAATGGCGACTCGCACCTGGGCAGGTTTAAGCTCGCGTCTAGCGGACGCGACCCATTCCGCTACCCGTTCGCAGCATGCCGGCCTTCATCGCGTGGCGGCGCGTCTAGCGGCCCAGACTGTCGCCATGCTCATGGTGATGCTGATCGTGCTCGAGGTCATCCTGTACCTGATCATCCAGCAACGTCTCATCGGCTCACTGGAGGACACCCTCAAGGGCCGAGCGACACTACCGGCCAGCCTGATCTGCCAGATTTCACATCTGCCATGCCCGGGGAACGGTGGCCCCGGCTTCAATGGGACCCCGGGCCAGAATCCCGGCGGGGGTGGCTTCGGGAACTTCGGCGGTCCGGGTGGTGGTGGTGGTGGTGGACAGAATCGGGGTCCGGCCGGAAATCCCGGCGGTGACATCAACCCGGATCTGACACCCAGCGACGCCTCTTCGGTCTTCATCAATCCAGGATTGCAAGCAGTGCACCACGACGGCGCGCTGGGCAGTATCATCCTGGACCGAGCCGCAGTGCGAACGGCGCTGGCGACTCAGAAAGCGCAGTGCTGTTCGGTCCAGAAGTACAAGGGTCAGACCTACCTCGTGTATACGACCGCACTCCATGCCAATGGGCAGGTCATCGGCGCACTGCAAACCAGCATCTCAGAATCCCAGTTCAAGGGGACCTTGCAAAGCGTGCTAGATACGCTCCTGGTGGTTGCACTGCTCGGGCTCTTGAGTGCGAGCGCGATTACCGCGGTACTGGTGCAGCGGGCCTTGCAGCCGGTACGAATGGCAATGCAGCGGCAGCGCGACTTTGTGGCCGATGCGGCGCATGAACTGCGGACTCCGCTGGCGATCCAGCGGACGGTCGGAGAGATCGGGCTGACCGATTCGGGGGCGGACGATCAGCGGGTCACGGTCGAACAGATGTTGACGGAAAACCACCACCTTACCCGCCTGGTGGAGGATCTGTCGTTGCTGGCACGAACGGACACCGACGCAGTGTCACTGGAGCGGCATACAGTCGATCTCTCGTCCCTGCTGGCAGGGTTGGCGACTGAACTCAGCTACGTAGCGGAAGCCGACGGGATCACCCTGGAGGCGGACGTGCAAGAACAGATCGGGGTGATGGGCGATATCCTCCGACTCCGGCAACTGCTGCTTATCCTGGTGGATAATGCCCTCAAGCACACCTCGACTGGTGGAACGGTTCACATTCGACTGTCTGCCTCTCATGGCGGAGGTGCCCGCATCGAGGTCCAGGACTCCGGGCCGGGCATCGATCCAGCCGATCTGGCGCGAATCTTCGATCGATTCTATCGAGCGGATAAAGCACGTACCGGCGAGGGCACCGGCCTGGGCCTGGCGATCGCTAAATGGATCGTCGATGCACACGGCGGCCGGATATGGGCGGGAAATGCGACCGACGGTAAAGGAGCCGTGTTCACCGTGACCATACCCCTCGCCCGGGCCGGCACTGCAGCGTAACTGGACGGATGCACTCCATCACTTCGCGGTACGGTCCGGGTGCGCCGACGTACCGGTGATGAAGAGGGCACCCAGCAATCCAACTCCCACACTTGGCGCCGCGAACCCTGTCACGATAAGCAACCCCAACCAGGCGGCGGAGCAGAGGATGCCCACACCGATGAGCGTTACGACACGCACCATGCGGTGTCTCCGGCATCTGGCCCAAGCGGCCTACCGTTGGGCTGTAGAGGCGGCTCGCTGCAACGCCACTCGCCGGCGTCCTCGGCCACGAGGTGCTTCTCTTGCAACCAGCGCATGAACCGCAGGCGCGACAGTTCGTCCCCGCTGAACAGGTCGTGATCCTCTTGATAGCGACCACGCAGCGCTGCCAGCAACTCGGACTGGGTTTCGGTAAAGTTCGGCTCTGGAGTTGTGGAACTGTCTTCGGATTTCATGGCATCTTCCGGTCATCACGTATATACATCTATACGTCGTAGGAGGCTTCTTGGATGAGTGACTTGCTGCCACTCGTCGTAGGGCCCACCGTACTATCCGTTTTGCGGTTACATCTTTAGCGTACGGCGCAGAGATAACACCGGTCTGACATATCAATGACAAATCGATGACATCTTGGGCACTTAAGGCTCATCTTAGGTCGGCGCCTCGCAAAAGTGTGGCACGTATGCTACGCTTTTGCATGCCAGATCCTTGCTTTACCTGGCAGAAAGAAAGGTAGGGGACGATGGCTGACCTCGATGCCAGCTTCTTCGCGCGGTGGCAAGCCGAGCAGATGGAAGACCCGGAATATGCCCGGGAATACAAGAGGGCACGTGCTGAAATTGACCAAGTGGACGCGATTATGCGCCAGCTGGATGAACTGCGCCGGCAGGCAGGGGTAAAGAAATCTCAGCTCGCACGGATGATTGGGAAGGATCCCTCGACGGTACGGCGCCTTTTCACAGCGGAAGTGAATCCGGAACTAAAAACGGTGGTGGCTCTGGCCGCTGCCCTTGACGCTGAGATTACGCTCCGCCCCCGTAGGGCCAGAGCACCGCGGGAAAAGCGGGCTACTACGCCTGTAGCGTAGGCCCCGCGCAGGGAGGTGGTGCTGCTCTCACCGGAATGCGGAAGCCTTTCAAGACCACCAGTGTGTTGATAAAAGCTTCTTCCGATGCTCGGCATCGGAATAGCGCACGTCCACTAGCTTTTTCATGCAGTGCCCCTCCAGCAGCGGGCAGGGCCTCGTCAATCCAGCAGAAGACGGCGATAATGACGGTGTCCAGGTCCATCGCGGCCCTCCTCCGGCTCAGGGTTCTTGGTCGAACTCCTGGGCGGAGTAGGCGCGACGGACCCCGTCATCGTCGAGCGAAACGCGCACATCGGGTTAGTTGGGCGGCAACTTGGAGGGTCACATGACGCTAGCCACAGACGAAGCTTACGACGCCCGCGAGCACTACACGAAGTACGAATACCGTATCCCAATGCGCGACGGCGTGAAGCTCTTCACGTCGGTGCTCGTGCCCAAGGATGCCTCGA
>DAINCT010000028.1:0-17695 GCA_036732245.1 Chloroflexota bacterium
TGTTTGGGCTGTCTACCGACTACGAAGTCTTCTTGCTGAGTCGTATTCGCGAGCGCTGGCTGTCCACCCGCGACAACCGGGAGAGCGTGGCCTTCGGGTTGGAGAAAACCGGTCGCCTCATCTCCTCCGCCGCCACCATCATGGTGGTGGCATTCGCCGGCTTCGTGATCGGCACCCAGGTGCAGCTCAAAGAGCTTGGCTTCGGGCTCCTGGCAGCGATCGCCATCGACGCCATGGTAGTTCGACTGGTCCTGGTCCCCTCCATCATGGCGATCGTGGGCGACCTGAACTGGTGGGTACCGTCGTTCTTGCGGGACTTTGCCGGCCGCGGCAACAGCTTTGCCGAAGACGATACACCTCTGGAGCGGATCGAGGAGCCGGCGGCGGTCTAGCCTGTTGGGCACGCTCACAGCGAAACGGGAAGAGGCCGGTGGACAAACCGCCGGCCTCTTCGAATTACCTCTCTTGCTTTCTTAGTGGCGTAACCCGTAGACATGCACGTAGTCGAAGTTCGCGGTGAATCCGGAGCCGCCCATTGATACGAGACCGATTCGGGCACTAGAACCCAAGGAGTGCGTCCAAACGCCTCCGCGGACCCAGTCCACACCGTTCTGGCTCGTGTAGGCCCGGTACAACTCCTGGCCGCCCGCCGTCTCCTTGACAATCCGTAGATACGTCCATTCTCCTGGCGGGCCGACGACCGTATTCCCGTAACGCGGGTAACCGGCTGGGACCGGACTCAACTCCTTGGCAAACTCGGTCTGCCGAGTTTCCCAGATCGAGACGGTGGCGAGTTTGATGTAGTTGTCATCATTTCCATAGATAACAAGACCCGCCTGCACATAGTTGAAGCAGCACCCCTCGGCCGGGACGTTCAATCTGACCCGCGTGTCAACCACGTAATTATCACTGGGTGCCGGCTCCGTGAGTACCGAAGCGTTGTTGCTGTCGAGGTACAGATCGGCCGCCTGGGTGTCAAAGTTGAAGGTCCCCCCATTTTCGCTGTAGCTGGCGGAAGAGGGTGGTCGCACCCAGGACCATTGACTGCTGAGGGTGTCCCCGTTGAATTCGTCCGAAAGTGTGGGGTACAGGCTGCTCGGCAGGTCTGGCCTCGGGGTGGTAAGCCGGTAGTTAGTCGTGGTTCCGGGTTGAGCGGCTGGCGCCGGCTGGGAATCATCTGATGCCCAGAGCCCGCCGCGGACAGTCGGCCAGCCATTGACCCAGTCCAGCGCATCCATCATAAGCGGGCGTTTGGTGAAACCTGTAGCGCCGGCAAAGTATGGATCGGTGCGGTCGACCGCGTGGTAAAGGAACCAATCTTGGCCCGCAAAATCCGTGAACACGGCATTGTGGCCGGTCCCGACCCAGCGATTGCCGTTCATGGAAATGACCGGCGTACCACCGACTCTCCCGGCGAGAAGTGAATTCCCGTTGCGATCGAGGTAAGGTCCGAGCACATTCGCCGAGCGCCCAACGAACACACTATATCCAGTCAGCGGACCATTGCAGCAATTCGTCGCGGAGCCAAAGAGGTACCAATAGTCGCCATGGTGGACGAGATACGTGCCTTCGTACCGATTGGGAATGGTGATTTGTTGCTGAGAGGCGGGATTGGACGTAAGACCGTCCGGAGACAGCGTCCGAGCGCGCACGCCGCCGTAATAACTCCCGTAGAAGATATAGAGTTGACCGTTGTCCGAGACGACGGCTGGGTCATAGTCCCAGAACCCTTGCGGTTCTGGCCCAACAACTGGTGTTCCGCTGTCGGTCCACGGACCGGTCGGGCTCAAACTCGTTGCCACGCCGATAGCGCTTCCTCCACCAGGAAGGTTCGTCGCCGAAGCCGTGTAGTAGAGGTAGTAGCTTCCATTGAAGTAATGGATATCGGGTGCCCAGAGACCTGCTGTGCTGTTGACCCAAGCTGGTTTCGCACTAAAGACATCCCCCTGATAGATCCAGTGCACCAGATCGTACGATTTGAGAATAGGCATGAGGTGGAAGTGGAAGTTACCGGATGAGTCCTTGTCAGTCCCGTTCAGCGGATCGGTCGTGCAGTACACATACCAGGCAGTGTCACCTGCCGTCTGCCCATGTATGATCGACGGGTCAGCGCAGCTCTGAACCGTGCCCCCAGCAGGGATCTGAATCGGAAGCGGGTTGGTGTAGGTGCCAGTGCCGGTGGTCTGCGGCAGGGCAGTGCGTGCGCCGGCGGGCCCGACTACCAGCAAGAGTCCCAGAGTGAGCGCCAGGAAGAAACGCACGATCCTAGCTGTTGAGAGTGAATGTCGTCCCAGTCCTCGATGCTCCATGGTCCTACTCCTCCTCGCAACCCCTTCGGTGTGTGACGTATTCGCCAACCAGATCCGACAGCCGTTCAGAGCAGAAAGTGTGCCGACCAACCGACATGCCTGTGGGGTTAATTCGGACACATAAGGGCGACGTGCCGTGGCGTCCGTGCATCGGATTGGTAAGGAGGCGTAGACAGCTCTGGTGGAATGGGCTATGTTTGGTCCTGGAGCATGGCCCGCAACAGGAAGGCGGTCCAAGTGCGATACGGTCTCCAACCCTCGATAAGCCGTTCCAGTTCCGCTTCGGCAGGAGGTTCTTCCAGGCCGTACGCGATGGTCACCGCACGCAGGAAGCGCGGCTCTCGTGCGGGCGGGCCATCCGGAGTTGCCGCTCCCCGCAACAGGATGAGACGGGCGGAGAACTCTCCGACGCCTGGCAGGCGAATCAACTCGGCCAGCGCCTCGTCGGTAGGTAGGCTGCGCAGTCGGTCGGCGTCGAGTCGGCCCTCGAGCGCGGCGTGCGCCAGACCACGGAGATACTCCGCTTTGCGCCCGAACAAACCTCGAAACACCTCTAAGTCCAGCAATCGTGAGGGTGCGGGAAACGCGTGAAGTAGATCGCCGTGGATCTCGATCGTCTCGCCCAACTCCTCTGCCATTCGCGCTTTGATGCGAGCGGCCTGGGTCATCTGGACGCGCTGACTCACGAGCGCCCACGCCCCTGCCTCATAGGGAGAGTAGAAACTGATCGGCCGCAATCCTGGATACTGCGCCTGCAGCTCGCCTATGACCGGGTCGCGCCGCGCTACGTCGCCGAAACCGGTGCCGTCGACGTCGAGCGAGAAAATGCGTGCCACCTGCTTCCGGACCACCGCTGGATCGGCGTCACCTACCATCTCACCGCTCAGGACGTCACCCTGTTCCTGTAAACAGATGCCCACCGTGGCGTCCGAGCCGTCGACCGAGAAGGCAAGGTGCACATGTCCGTTCGAGGTGGATCGGGTACCGGTCAGAGGTGGGAAGCCGGTCAGGAAGCGAGCGGCGGCCGACAGCGAAAAGGGGCCGCGAGGCTCGAGCTGGAAGGGAGTGATGGGGGCTGAAATCGTATCACGTTGCATAGGGAGCGCCTCCTCTCAGATGTATCGGCAACAACGTAACCCTGAAGTGTGTCACCCGTATGTCAGTAGCTCGGTTTTCATTGCGCGCACGGACGCTTTTGGGCCCACCTGCGGTATCGTATGAACTATGTTCCGGTTCATCAACGTTCTGATGAGGTTGCTGTTGCGCTCACCGTTTCACCGCGTCCTCAGCGGAAATACGCTCATCATCGCTTTCACCGGCGTTCGCAGTGGAAAACGGTACGCCGTCCCGGTGAGCTATATCCAGGACGGTGACACCGTGCGCTGCTTCACCGCAGGCAAGTGGTCGCGAAATCTGCGCGGTGGAGTTCCGGTGTCGGTCCAGTTACGAGGACGTACCGTGCCGGGTACGGCCGACGTCGTCACGGATGACAAAGCTGCAGTGACGCTGGGTCTGAGTGAGCTCTTGCGCCGCGTCCCACGTGATGCTCGCTTTTATAAGGTAGCGCTGGATGCGAAGCGCGAACCCCCGGTCGAGGCCCTACGGCGCATCGCGCAGCGCAGCGTCATGATCCAGATAACCCTGTCAGGCGTGCACTGACTTCCCAAAGGCGCCGAGCCGCCTCGTCATCGTAAGAAGCGGGAGACGACGTCGTGGCGGTGCAGTTGACGAAATACTCGCCGGTTACTCCCTCCACGTCCGGAGATGACGCAAGGTAGACGATCGTCTGGGCGCCCTTCTCCGGCGATATGAGAAATGGACGCGCCAGCGTCATACCGATTCGCATGAGGAGCCCGTTGTTCTTGTTGAACCCGGTGGAAACGACCCCCGGGTGGAGGCAGTTCGCGGTGACGCCCGTACCCTCCAGCCGTCGCGCCAGCTCGTGTGTGAACAGAATGTTCGCCAGTTTGGACCGGCCGTAGGCGCGCCATCCGGCGTATCTCTGTTCGCTCTGCAGATCATCAAAATCGAGCACCGCACCCTTGTGAGCCGTTGACGAGACGATGACCACGCGTGCCGGCGCATCGGATCGCAGCAGGTCGACGAGCAGATTCGTGAGGAGAAAGTACGCGAGGTGATTGAGCGCAAACGTACGCTCGTAGCCATCGACGGTGACCGACCGTTGCGAGAACACGGCTCCGGCATTATTCACGAGGACGTCCAGCCGATCGTAGCGCGCCCTAAACTCCTGGGCAAGGTTCCGAACTGCTTCCATTGAGGAGAGGTCCGCCAGTAACAAGTCAGCAGTGTGCCCGGTCTTCGCCTCGACCTCAGCGAGGACGGCTTCTCCACGCGTTTGGTCTCGCGCGACGATCACGACCGAGGCCCCCATATCGGCCAGGTTGACGGCCGCAACCTGCCCGATACCCCGGCTGCCTCCGGTGATGAGGCAGACTTTGCCTCGCATTATCTCGTGGTCCACGTTTCCTCACTTCATGGAGGCCATATCGGTACGTCCGTACTGCAGTTCGCATCCAGAGAGCCTCGGACCTCCAAAGATTTGATGGGGGACCCCTGTCCGGAAGCGTGCGGCTGCGGAGGGCGGCGAAGATGTCTGGACGGGTCAAACCTCTGGTTCATAGTAGTTGACCAACCGTTTAAGCCGTACACGGGGTGGCGGTTCCCCTACGTGTCATAAACGCCTTGGGCGCAGATTTCTGCCGGAGACTGGCCCTCGTATCGGATACGCTGAGAGAAACTGCGGAGGGCAGGTATGTCTCAGACTCCGGCCGACCACGCTGCATGGACAGACGTCGATACATCGGACGATCCTGCGTTCTTCATCCGCTTTCTCGACGCCTCTCGGGCACGGATCGTGGCAACTGCCGCCTCAGATCCCGCCGCCTTCTTTGCCTATCTCGATGTGCATTCCGGTCAGCGGGTGTTGGATGCGGCCTGCGGCGTGGGAGAACTGACGCGCCTTCTGGGACGGTTGGTCGCTCCCGATGGCGAGGCCGTGGGCGTGGATTACAGCACGACGATGGTGGACGAGGCAAGCCGCCGAGCCGAGCAGGGTGACGTACCGGTGAGGTTTGAACAGGGCGACATCATGGCACTGGACTTCCCGGATAACAGCTTTGACCGCGCTCGAGCTGAACAGGTGCTGCAGCATATTCCTCGTCCGGACACGGCGTTGGCAGAATTGACGCGCGTTACGCGGCCGGGCGGACTGGTGGCGGTGATGGAGCCCGATTGGGACACGCTCGTGATCGACGCCGACAACCTGGGCATGAGCCGGGCCTTCACCGTATATAACAGCACGGTTGTCGTGCCACGCGGACACATCGGTCGGCAATTACCTGCTCTGTTTCGTGACGCCGGTCTGGTGGATGTCGGCTGCACAGCCACCGTACTGTTGCCGCCTTATCCGGTACTCCGGGAGTTCATCGAATCGAACACTCGCACGGCAGTAGTGGAAGGCTTCGTAATGGAGAGAGAGGCGACCACATGGCTGCGTGACCTGGAGTCGCGCAATGCCGGTGGGCGGTTCTTTGCCGCGTTCAGCTACTTCCGAGTTGTTGGCCGGGTTGCGACGAACACAACTTCATAGAGCCCGACCGTCGATCGAGGACCAGGTCGGTCACGACGATCTGCAATGCCGTCTCATCTGGTTCAGCCGTCCTGCCTGGCGCCAAGTTCGGCCCCATAACCAGGAAAACGACAGGGCTTCGGCCCACGCACTGGTGTCGTGGAAGATGTCAAAGCGAAGACCCAGGGGCTACGTCGCGCCCCTGGGTCACAGACTCTGACGAGAATCGGGGTCGCTAGCTACCGCTAATCTGCGCGTAGCGTTTGTTCACTTCGTCCCAATTGACGACGTTCCACCAGGCATTCAGATACTCGGGACGCCGGTTCTGGTACTTCAGATAGTAGGCATGTTCCCAGACGTCGTTGCCGAAAACAGGAGTGTGACCGTCGGAAATGGGGTTGTCCTGATTGGCAGTGCTCTCGATATGGAGGGTACCGCCCTCGACGCAAAGCCAGACCCAGCCACTGCCGAAGCGCTTGGTCCCGGCATCATTGAACTGTTGTTTGAAAGCATCGAAGCTGCCGAATGCCTGGTTGATGGCGTCGGCGATCGCACCGGTCGGCTCACCGCCGCCGTTTGGTCCCATGATCTGCCAGAACATGCTGTGGTTGACGTGGCCACCGCCGTTATTCCGGACAGCGGTGCGGATGTCGTCCGGCACGCTTTTGAGATCGCGCACCAGGTCCTCGGCGCTCTTGTGCTGCAGCTCCGGATGGCTCTGCAGCGCATTGTTCAAATTCGTGACATACGCCTGGTGATGCTTATCGTGATGGAGATGCATCGTGTCCGCATCGATGTGCGGCTCGAGCGCTTCGTACGGGTACGGCAATGCGGGAACTTCAAAAGCCATGCGTGCCTCCTCAGTGGTGGGGTTAAACCTATTTCTACTGTAGCGCGTGCGGGTTTAAGGGAGGCCGCTGACCGTGACAAGCCGCGCGGTCAATCTATGATCAGGCGGAACATATGGAGCAGGCACGACACAAGAATGCTGCAAAAACCCGATCTGACGGATGAGACGATCGTCTCCTGTCTGCGCGACGAGTACGCGCTGAGCGTGGCGGCGATCACCTTTCTCGCGCTGGGAGCCGACGCCGATACGGCGGTCTATCGTGTGATCGCGGATGATCGTACAGCATACTTCCTCAAGCTGCGGCGACGCGGTGCCTTCGCGGCATCGACCGTCCAGGTTCCCCAAATCCTGCATGACCAGGGAATTGCGTCGGTTATCACTCCCATTGCGACCACGACCGGTCGATTGTGGACATCGCTGGAGAATTTCTCGGTCGTGCTCTACCCATTCACTGAGGGTCGCGATGCGTTCGAAGTGCCGTTGTCGGATCGCCAGTGGATCGAATTCGGTGCGGCTCTCAAGGGCGTGCACACGGCAAAGCTATCGCCGGCATCAAGGGCTCATATCCCGAGTGAGGGATATTCGCCGCGCTGGCGCCATCGTGTGAGGGAACTTCAGGAATGGGCCGCGCGAGCCGGGGCCACTGACCCCATCGCGGCGCCACTCGCGGAGTTCTTGCGATCGAAAGACGAGACCATCTCCGACCTGGTCGCGCGAGCGGAGCGACTCGGCAGCGCGCTACGCGAACAGCGACCGGCGTGCGTCCTGTGCCACGCCGATCTGCACGCCTTCAACCTGCTAATTAGCGACAGCCGGCTGTACATCGTGGATTGGGATACGACTGTCTTTGCGCCCAAGGAGCGCGACCTGATGTTCATCGGCGGGGGTGTCGGAGGAGTGTGGAACACAGACCGAGAGGTCGAACTGTTCTACACGGGGTACGGAGCGACGGAGGTGAATCCGACGGCACTCGCCTACTACCGCTACGAACGCATCGTCGAGGACATTGCGGCCTGCTCCGATGAGTTGCTCCTGGACACCGCCGGCGAGGCGGCCCGCGCCGAAGCACTCGCCATGCTGCGTTCACAGTTTGCCAGCAACGGTGTAGTCGACATTGCGTTTCGATCGGATTCGCGTCGCACAGCTCCACTTTGGTGAGTCCCGCTGGATACTGCATTCCTCTACGGCGAACACACTTGTACGAACAACTTCGGTCCACTTCGTGCACCCTGGTTGCTCACTGCTGCCCTGCGTGGAGAGGCGCCCCCCCGAGCCAGCCGGCGACGGAGTGATTTATTCCGCCGCGCGGCACCATGCCGCATGCAACCGGCGAGGCTAGCTTGACATTGATCGTTATACGTAGGGATCGCCCGGCGTGGCGATCCGCCCTGGCCTCCCCATGCGCCACCGGGCGGGCCGGCACGCCCCTACGAAAATCGCGGCGAGTGGTGATGATGAAGAACAACATGTTGTGAAAGAGGACCGGCCTACGCCCCCCTCGACATTCGTCAAAGCGGATCGCGTAACTACAAGAGAATCAGCCCCTGCCGCACTCCCAGGGTCACGGCTTCGGTGCGGCTGGAGGCCCCGAGCTTGCCGAGAATCGAGCCGACATGGAATTTGACGGTGTGCTCGGAAATACCCAGCCGGCGAGCGATGTTCTTGTTGCCGGCACCTTCCGCCAGCATGCCGAGGACTTCAATCTCACGAGGTGTCAGCGATTCGACCTCGGACGCTCGCAGGGGATGAGCTACCGGCACCAGGTGGGGAGTGAGACCGCTTGCCAGGTCGGGATGGAGCACGACGAGGCCCGCAGCCACGCCCCCGATGGCGGCCACAATCTCCTCCGCCTGCGCTTCACGCGGCAGGACGGCGCGGGCCCCGTGCCGGAGAGCTTCGGCCGCTTCGACACTTTCGGGATCGTCCGCCAGCAGGACCAATGCCGGGAGGCCGGCGCGCGCGCCGAGAGGTAGCGCTGGAGCGGAGTCTTCGCCCCGCTCCAGCGCTACCAACACGACGTCCGGTTGAAAGGATTCGGTTCCATCGACCAGGGCCGACAGATTGCTTTCGGTGCCGACTACCTCGAAGCCCGGTTCTGCATTTACGATTGCCTGGAGTCCAGCCCGCACTACCGACGAGGCCGCGGCTACCAGAACTCGCGTCATGCAGCTGCTCCCGCACCCTCCGGGGTGCTCGACCGTTGGTTCTGGGGTGAGAGTACCACGGGGAACGATTGGAGTTTCCCTCCCCGCAACAGATCCAAGAAGACGGTACCGTTCGGATCGACCGAACGCAGAGCGGTGTCGAGATCGCTCGGACCGCTAAAGTGTTGACCGCCGACGCCGACCAGGATATCGCCCACGTACACGCCGGCCCGATCGGCCGCACTGCCCGGTGCTACTTCGAGTACCAGCAGTCCGCGATACGCATCCCGACGGGTTCCCACCGGAACCAGAACGGGTTGCATGGTGAGCCCCAGACGAGGTCGTTCACCCTGTACCATCAGAAACCTGCCGACCGCGTTGCTGGGAACCGCGAGACCGAGGCCGCCGGCGATCATGCTGTTGATGCCGATGACGGCGCCCGAGGCATCCACCAGCGGACCACCCGAGTTGCCGGGCGCCAGGCGTATATCGGCCTGGACCCAGGTCTGCCGGCCACGACCCTCCGCCGGCGCGATGGCGTGGATGATGCCGAGCGTGAGCGCGCCGGAGAGACCGAGTGGGTTACCCACGGCGACCGCAACCTGACCCACGCGTAACGCGTCCGAATCGGCGATCGGAGCCGCGGGCAGTCCGTCGGTTTGAATCGTGAGTGCGGCCAGGTCACGCTGTGGATCGCGGGACGTCACCTGTGCCTCAAAGGTGCGGCCGTCGAACAGCTCTACCTCGGCGGTCGTGCCGCGGGCCACGTGAGCGTTGGTAATGATGAGGCCGTCGTCGCGCCAGATGACACCTGCGCCACCGCCGTGCCGGCCGTTGCGCACGTGGACCGTGGAACGGCGAACACGCTCGGCGGTGGCGGCGAGGTCGTCCGCCAATTGAGTGTCGTAGACCATTGCCATCTCAGGCTCCCCTCTGCGGCCTCTCGCCGACGGTGACGGTTAGCTCATTGACGGCTCCTCCTCGAATGAGTTGGACCGCAAGTGGCTTGCCCACGCGATCCGGATCGAGTAGGGACTGCACGTCGTTAGTGTCCGCCACCGGCTTGCCGCCGAGAGCTGTGATGATATCGCCGACGATCACGCCCGCCATTTCCGCGGGACCGCTCTCCTCGACTGAGACCACGATCAGGCCGGCATCCGTGCCGGATGGAAGACCACCACGCAGATTCTCCGGCAGGCGGACCGGCTGCATGGCCACGCCCAGGAAACCGCGCGCGATGCGCCCATTAGAGAGCAGAGCATCAACCACGCGATTGACGGTCGTGGTGGGGATGGCGAGATTGAGAGAGCGAGACAGTCCGGAGGTGTTGATTCCGACGACACGGCCGGCTGCGTCGACCAGTGGTCCGCCGGAAAATCCGGGATAGAGTGTCAGATCGGGTCGAATCAATTGATCGATCTGACCGCCCGCCCAGGTTCGCCACGCTCCACTGATGGAGCTAATCGCACCCCAACTCGTTCCGAGACCGCCTTCGCCCGGCCGAGCCACGGCCAGCACGATATGACCGATCTTGAGATCGGCCGAATTGCCGACCTCCGCCGGCGGCAGATCGGCGCCCTCGATGCGCAGTACCGCCAGATCCGTCCCGGCGTCGCGTCCGGCGATGGTTGCCGGAACGGTCTGACCACTCGGCAGGGTTACGGTGACGCCCTCATCGCGCTCGATCGTATGGTCGGCGGTCACGACGATGCCCTGACGCCAGTGCACGCCGCTGGATGAAACGCGACCGCGCGCATTGACGGCGACGATCGATTGTCCGGCGTGCTCGACGGCATCCGCCAGGCTGTTCGAGAATGACAGCAATCCGCTGCCTGTGTCCGGTGTTTGTGTAACCAAGGGTAGTTCCTCCGTATGAGTGAGACATCTTTCAGCCTCGGATGAATCCGTAGGACGATGCGTCCTCTATGGATTCATCATGCGCTCCTGGGCCGTGCCCCAACATCGTTCCTTTGGGGAGACGTGGACCTAGATAAATGGCTAATTGCGATTCGACCGTGATGGAGGAAGGAGTGTTACCCGAGCGCGAGAACCCGCTCAAGATGGAGGACGATCGTGACGTCGTCGCCGGCCGATCGGCCCAAACGCTCGGGGTCGAGCCCGTATTTGGGGGCAATGGCACGAACCCTCTCTCTCTGTAGATCCGGAATCAGCTCGGCGTCTGGTCGTGGATAGGTTGGAATACATGGAAGGAAGGTGCGGAATATGGCGCCGCTACCCGCCTGCTGAGTGATCCACCAGAAGTCGTAAACGTCGGACTTCGGCAATGAGGCGTGGGATGTCTTGGCGTGCCGACGCGATGAAGTCTTGATCGCCAGGTTGTTCCGAGTTCGGGACGGGGAGAATGTATATGTCGGAGCCACCGGTTTTGATAACGGAATCACCACTTGTGTGATCTCGTCCTTCAATGAAAGATGTCCAGGGACCCGGCGTGGCCGCTGCGCACCTCTCCTCGATGGCGTAGAGTTCCTCCTCCGTAAGCGAGCGATCTTCATCCATGCGGAAATTGTACGGGCTTGGGCGGTCTTCCGTGGTTTCAGTGCGAGCCGGATGGCGTCGTAAACGATTTAGCAGTTGGCGTGATGCATCCACGCATCCCCCAGGTACAACGCTCTCGCACCGAGTTGGTCCGCGTCCAAGCCGCGAATCTAAATGGCGAAAAGGTCATCAACTGTCAGGAGCAATATGCGATTCGACGGGTTCGCGGCGATCGTTTGCAGGACAGGCTCGAACCCTTCGCGTGAAAAGAGTGCGTACCAGATAGCAGGGAGCGGATCGAGCGTTCCCGCCGCGGTGGATACCGCGGACTGAAGATCGTACAGGTCGCGCGTCGTCATGGGTGCATTGGTCCATTTGCAGGACCCGGCCAGAGAGGCCTTTGATCCATCGAGCGCAATGATGTCGATTTCGGACTGATCGTCCCACCAGGGACCCAACTCGGTGAACTCGATCCCCTCCGGAAGTGCTTCCCGCGCTAACGCGCGCCAGAGGTACTGCCGGCACACGTCTTCCCACGGTGGTATTGCCACGAACTCGTGGAAACTTTCTTTTATCCTGGCGAGGGCCAGGTCGCCGCGATCCTGGACAATCAGTCGCCCAAGCGGATCGACATAGCGGTACCAGAATGCCAGGTAGTTATCGGCCAGCCAGTACAGCGAACGTCGGGAGCGTGGTACTTTCCGGTCGGTCACCGATACCTGACGCGTGACGAGACCGAGCGCTTGCAACATTTCGAGCTGTGGAGCAACATCCTGGGCCGATCGTCGACCGATTGCTTGTGCGATCTCACTCGGCTTGCGCCGGCCGGAGGCAATGGCTCGCAGAATCGAGCCGTAGACGATATCGCTTCTCAGGTCTTGTAAGAGCAGCCATTCGGGTTCCTGATTCAAATAGGTATTGGGTCGAAGCACGGTCCTCAACAGGTTTTCGTCGAGGGATCGATCCGCGTCGAATTGTTCTAGGTAGGATGGAAGCCCCCCGAGAACAGCGTATGCCTCAATCCGTTGCCGCGGCGAGTACCCAGGAAAGAATTCAGCGGCTTCGAGGTAGGTGAGCGGTTGCAGATGCATCGCCCCGGTCCGTCGGTTGTACAGCGGCGCGTTAAGGCTCAGAACTTCGCGTTCCATGAATGACACATACGATCCGGTGAGGAAAATGCGCAGGTTGGCAAGCCCCTTGTTGGCATCCCACCAGTGTTGGATCGCGGTCAGGAGTCCGGGGTCCGACTGTGCTAGGTACGGTAACTCGTCGATGACGACAACGACCGCGTCGCGAGGATTTTGGGCAGCGCGATCGGCCAGGAAGCGCAGAAATTCATCGGTCGAGGTGAACGTATCAGGCACAAACTGCTCCGAGTAGGTTTCTCGAACTGTAGCCGTGAGCTCTTCGAGCTGGATGGGAAGAGTACGGCGGCTCGCGCGGTAGTAGATGTGCGGTCGGTCGATGACGGCTTGCGTCAGGAGGGCACTTTTCCCAACGCCACGGCGCCCATAAACGATGAACAGCTGTGCTCGCGGATCTTCGAGAGCGTCGCGGAGGCGATTCAACTCACGCGTGCGGTTGTGAAACATTGGGCGGCAGTCCTCAGCGTGCAAAGTAGTATAAGTAAGATTAGTATAATTCTGTTTATACTAATCTTGCAGAGCTTTCAGCCGTCTCCGAGAGCGTCGCGGCGTTCCGGCCTCTATCTGTTGGAAGGCCGATCGCACGATCACATTGCCGCGCCTGCTCTATAACCCCTGCCAGTTCACGCTCGGGGGATCGATGAATGGTGGGCCGATCTCCAGCGTAACCTTGGTGTGTTCGTATAGCGGAATACTACGCGGATTCCCACTATACAGGGTTGGGCCGACGTAGACCTGAAGTGCCTGGCCCGCTCCTACGACATGGTCGGCGACGCGCTGTCGACTGAGCGGCTGCCCCCAAATGTCGAAGAAGTTACCAAGCGTGGGGGAGATGCGGTGCGGGGCCTCGATGTGAATGATACCGCTTGTGTCGTGGGTATGGAGCCAGTACAGGCAGAGGTGCTCGATATGAATGCCGGTGTTGGCCGGTGGGCCGGCAACTGCCTTCTCGCCCACCACGATCGCGAGATGGGCATGCACGTGGTATGTTGCCCCCTCGGCGACGTCGCAGCCGATGCCGTCGATCGGTTTGCTGGTAAGTCGCGCAAGTGCGATACCTCCCAAAACCAACACGATCAGGATCAACCCGGCTACCAGGAGGCGTCGCATGGTCCTATCCTAAAGGATAGGCTTTCAGGTGCGGCAGAGAGGAGCGTGAACTATGCTGATCGAGCAGATACGGTACTTCGTGGACGAGGATAAACGAGAGGATTTGCTGGTGGTGCGACGCGAGATCGATCGTTTTCGTACCGAGGCCGGGATGCCACCGGGGCACATCCTGCTATCGGATGCCACACCGTCCGGCGGCCCCACCGTGGTGTGGCAGTGTGGCTACGAAGACGAAGGACAGATGGGATTGGCCGATGCACAGTTGATCGGCAACGCCGAGTATGAAGCCGCGCGGGAACGCCTGGCGTCGCTGGTGCAGCGGGTCGAGTTGGAGTTGTATACCTCCGACGATGAGGAGTGAGCCCGAACCCTCCATCGGGTAGCGTCAGGCTGAAGCGCCCAGCACTTCACGCGTAACGTCGAGAAAAGCGCGCAGCGCAGGAGAGAGCCATTTGTCCTTGTGGAGTACCATTCGGATGGTCACCTGGAAGTCTGGTTCGGACCACGGTAGTGCTGCCAGCTTGCCTTGCTCGATCTCGGTCCGCACCGCGATCGCCGGGAGCACAGTGAGGCCCATTCCGACCATGACGCACTGCTTGATGGCCTCGGTGCTGCTGAATTCGAGCGTGGTGCCGGGCTTGACTCCCGCTGCAGCGAGAGAACGCTCGAAGCGCTCTCGATAGTCGCAGCCCGGTTCGGTCAGCACGACCGGTTCGCTCTCGATGTCCGAGGGGCGCACGACTGTCGCCGAGGCAAGTGGATGATCTGGCGCGCTCACCAGGAGGAGTGGCTCGTCCCGGATACTCTCGGCACGTAGACCCGCAACCGAGGAGACCTCTTCGAGGACGAACGCCACGTCCACGCCATCCTCCGCCATCGCCCGCCGCAGATCCCCCACGATGTTCGGCTTGAGGTGCAGCGTGACGTCGGGAAAGCGGGATCGAAATTCGCGGAGCACGGGCGGCAGTCGGTACGTGCAAAGCGTCTCCGGCGCAATGATCGTGACAGTGCCGGTCGGATAGCCACTCCCGGACACCACGATCGAGGCCTCTCGAGCCAGTTCGAGCATCTTCTCCGCATAGGGAAGGAGACGTTCGCCCGCATCGGTGAGAGCGACCCGTTTGCCCAATCGATCAAACAACTGGACCCCGAGATCTGCTTCCAGGCCGTGGATCTGAGCGGTCACGCTCGATTGTACGTAGTTGAGCGCTACCGCCGTACGCGTGAAGCTCAAGCTCGTCGCGGCGGTTCGGAAGGTCGATAGCTGTTTCAGATCCATCGAGTCATCGCTCCAGTCGATTGATCATATCAAAATGATTCGCTTGACTCGATGATACAACTGTGGTGCAATGAGGTCAAGAGAAAAGGTGGGATGATATGACTCTCTTGATCGCTCTTTCGGGCCTGATACTGTTTGAACTGCTGGCGCTGCGCTTTGGATACGACAGTCGCCACACCCGCTCCGCTGGATTAACGTCGAGCTGGCACGCCGATTGGCCCGAGTGACCATAGCTGAGCAGTAAATCTCTACAATCGGTGGGTGTGGCTCGGCTACTCCCCGGTGGCATGCGCCGCGGTGTCGCGCGGTTCGATCATCTGTACCGGGTTTCTGCTGGGGAACGCCGGCCGTTGCCCGTGCTCGTACGGAATCCAATTGCCGGCCGCGATGAGTTCGGCGGCCGTCTGCTCGATTTGTTGGATGCGGGCATTGGCGCGCAGAGCTTCTCGAATGGAGAGGATTCCGACGGCCGGATGCCGCTTTTCCACGATGTGCCGCAACATGCTGAGGTGCGCATTGTCCGGCACGCCGGGCTGTCGGATCGGCCGAGTAGCCGCTCGGAGAGCGCTCTGCGTCCCGTCGATGGCCTCGCCCTTGGTGAAGTCGAACTTGTAAAAGGAGCGCCGGCCGCCCATGCGTCGTTCACCGCTGAGCTTGATCCATTTCGCGTTTGATACGCCCTTACCCACGTCGATGGTGACGTGCACCTGCCGGCCCCGATGGTCGAACGAGCCCAACAACCGAGCGTACGTTTCGTGCTCCGAGCGAAGCGGCTGGTAGCGCCCGACCTGGACAGGACGATGTGGATCGAGCTTCAAATGATCGAGCGGCGTCAGCAGTGACAGAACAGCAAATGCGTGGGGGATGAGGTCGGCGATCATGCCGATTTGGGCACCGGATCCGCCAGGCTCCTGCTCCTCCAGGATCTCGATCTCGACTTCCTCGATCTCGTCGAGGAAGGCGCGCAAGTTCCGCTCTTCGGTCAGCAAATTCTCCAGCAGGCGTACCTCGGTCTTGAACCAGTAGTGGTCGGCCGCCACGATCTGCACCGAGCCGTCGGTGCTGTCGAGGAAGGCGCGATACTCTTCCGGCGGCGCGCCGAGCGGCTTTTCGATCAGAATGACATTCGAGAGTTCGTAGTACGACTTGAGGAGGGGTAGATGCGTTTCAGCCGGAGTCGCGATATAGGTGATGACGTAGCAACTGGGTTCCAGTTCCAGCGTCAGCGCTTCGTGCGCCGGCGAGGTGGGTGAGTCCCAATAGAAGAGGTCGCCATTAGCAAGAACTGTCTCCTCGGCAGCGGACAAAACTTGTCTGCGCCCCGGCAGATCGGCTTCCACGACGTGGGTGCGGAAATTGAAAAAGCTCTTTAAGAGGACAAGGTGCTTGTACGCCTTTTGTCCCCACTGACCGAATCCCACCAGCACGACATCCTTCTGGATGTGATGCTCCTCCTCTTCGCGGGCATGAACTCGAGCGTTCCGGATTGCCATGGCGGCCTGACTAGCCAGGCCCGACAACCGCTCGATTTCACCACCACTGAAAATCCGTTGCCGGTCGCGTTGTCCCAGGAGCACCGCACCAAATGCATCGCCCTCACCCGCTTGCAGCGGGAGTGCGATGAGCGAACGGAGACCCAGGAGACGCGCCATATACGGTGAGACGAGATCGTGATTCATGGCGTCCTCGACCACCACCGGTCGCTCGCGGTCCGCGACCTCGAACACGATTGAGGGCTCCGGACGCTCTACGCGTCGGTGTCGCCACATCTCGTCCTGATCGGAAGCCGCCGCGCCATACCAGGCCGAGCCGTCCTCATCCAGGAGGGCGATCAAGCAGATCGAGGCGTCGACCGCCCGGGCCATATTGCGGGCGACCAGGCGCAACGTTTGATCGAGGTCGATGGAGGTGGCGATGGCTCGACTCACCTCCGTGACGATCTCCAGTTGGCGCGCTCGCAGCGTCACGTCCTCGTACAGCCGAGCCGTTTCCACTGCGACCGCGACCGTGGCGGCACAGGCACGAAGCGCCTCGATCTGAACCCGACCGATCGATTGCGCGCGCGATATGTGGAAGCCTGCTTCTAGGACGCCGGTCGCGCGTTCGCCGCTGCCGTCCGAGCCGAATGGTACGAAGACGCGGACGAGAGAAGCATGCCCGTACTCATCGAACATTTCGGCGTTCAGGGTGAGTTCACCGGTCTGCCGGTACACGCTGCCCTCGTCGCTTTCGCCTCGCAGCGGGGCGCGGTCGGCGGCCTCGCGTAAGCGCGCGGCGTGGACGCTCTCCTCACTGGTGCCGTCGTTTCTCACGACCGATACTGCGAGCCGTTCCAGGCCATCTTCGGGATAGCCGGACACGAAACCATCGTGTTCCTGAGCGTCTCGGGCAGCGACCACAATCGCCCGTCGACGTGTGGCGGCATATGCCAGCACATCCTGGGGATCCAGTTTCCGCACGCCGGGACCGGCCCAAGCGGGCACTCGGCGTACGGCAGAGCCGTTCGGGTGTTCATCCGGAATAGAGGGAATATCGGAGGAGGCCGTGGCCCCCGCGCACGCGGAGACTGAAAGACCTCCGTCGCGATCCGACTCCAGCAGAAATATATCGGCAATCTCGAAGTCCAGTTCCGGAAGGCCGGGGTCGGTCAAGGCTGCCACCGCGGTGCGCAGCGTCTCATCCTGGGTGGCCCCCGGCTGCAATAATCGCGTGCTCAAACGTGTCACGGCACCCAGCGTACGGTTGGTGTCCTCGAGCGCCTGCGCCATTCTCC
>DAINCT010000029.1:0-17676 GCA_036732245.1 Chloroflexota bacterium
ACGCCACACCGTGCATCGCTCAACCACGAGATCGTCGTCCAACACCGTGCGCAGATCCAACGACCGACACGCCGGCATTCCACGCACAGCGGAGGAAATATGAGGTCCAGACAGCGCTCGAACCGGCTCGGGACCGGATACTGAGGCGCCGAGTCGAGCATGACTTCTCCTGATGAAAACCGGAAGTCGGGACCACCGAACCCATTTCTGGGTTTCAGTGCTCAGGCCGCCAGGCCGAGCACTTTGAGCGTGCGATCGACTCGGGTTCTGGCGTGGACGAGTGGGCTGCTCAGGCGCCCATGCCAGGTCCCATGCTTCATGCTCTCTCGGAATTCCGCCGCATTGCCGAACGGTGGCACGTCGACATATGCGTGCCCGTACTCGCCATACGTATGCGAATCACTGCCGGCGCCGGCCAGGATATTGTGTCGCACCGCGTACTCCAGCGCCCGCTGATTAAAGCGAGGTAGCGCGTTCCGTGCGTTAAAGACCTCGAGAAAATCGATCTGGGACGCAACCAGATCCAGCGCCTCCCGCTCGAGTCTGCTGCCGCGCACTTCGTCGAACGGGTGCGGCACGTACGCAAGTCCACCCTGATCGTGGATCCGTTCCACCGTCTCCAATGGGTCCAGGCCACGCGGTATTTTCTCGGTCAAAAAGAGACCGATAATTTCTCCACGAGAGGTTTTGATCTCCTCGCCGGCTATCACGGTGAACGGCGCGCGCCGCTTGAGTTCTTCCGCTCCTCGAAATTCATTGTGATCCGTAACCGCGATGCCATCTAGTCCCGCCCGCTGCACAGCCTCGATAATCCTGTCGTACTGATTGCAGCTGTCTTTGGAACACAGTGTGTGCGTGTGTAGGTCAATCCTCATATCCTGACGTCCAGCTCCTCGCTCAAAAATTATGGAGAGACGCGTGCAAATGCAGGATGGCCGCCGACGTGGCCGCCCATAGCACCAAATCGATTAGAAGTGGAAAGTCGCGCCACACTGCCTCCTCGGGCGCTCCACCAAAGTCGGTCCGGTGGATCAGCAGGAGGTACCGGAAGACACCGTAGAGCACGAAGGGAATGGTAACCATCATGGCCCGATTCTGTGGCACAGCACTGGCAAAGAAAGTGTACATCGAGTAAGCGATGATCGTGGCGGCTGCCACGATATTGATGAGGTCGTCAAGCAGTGGTCCGGTGTACTCCTCCAGGTTCCGGCGGTGCACTCCAGCCGAGCCTTCGAGCAGGAGCAATTCATGCCTCCGTTTTCCAAAGCCGAGGAAGAGAGAAAGGAGGATTGTGCAGAGGTAAAGCCACGGCGAAATCGACACGTGAATAATCGTCGCGCCTGCCATCGCGCGCAGCACGAACCCCCCGGCAATGGTAAATACATCGAGCAATACCAGGTGCTTGAGCCAGAATGTGTAGGCCACGCTAAGGGAGAGGTACGCGAGCGCCACCAAGCCGAATCGGTAGTCCACCAGTGCGCTGACTGCTAGCGTCGCGATTCCGACCGCAACCGAGACAGTCACCGCTAACCGCACCGGGATTCGTCCTGCTGCGATCGGTCGGTTGGCCTTCAGCGGGTGTTTGCGATCCGCGTCCGCGTCCGCTGCATCATTCAGCAGGTAGACAGTCGACGATAGTAAGCTGAACAGAATGAAGCCGACGACGGTCTTGGCAACGAGATCGAAGTGTCCCAGTTTGCCGGCGAAGACCAGTGCCGCGAATACGAAGCCGTTTTTGATCCACTGCTTGGGACGTGCCGTCGTCAGTAAGTCGCGCAATATATTAGGAGGAGTGGAAGCCGAGGCGGTTTGCCCCGGCAATCGCTCGCGAATCATGTGAAAAAATCCAATCCAGCACCGTATGGCGTCGCGCTGCGACATGCTATCAGCGCCTGCCGGCAACCGGCAACAGCATGGCCGTTCAATTGAGCCCTGCGGCATTCGGTACGAGGTTCCGGTACAGTGCCGTCGATGCCCGGGGGGAGCGCCGATCTGGCTCCCGTGGGTGACTCCAACCGGGGACTCGAGGGCGTGCTCGCCGCCGTGAGCTCTGTAAGCTCCATCGTGGGCGAAACGCTGACCTACCGCGGCTATGACGTCGAGGCGCTGGCGAAACTTTCCAGTTTCGTGGAGGTGACATACCTGCTTTGGTACGGTGAACTTCCGACCGTCGCACAATTGCGGAGGTTCGACGAAGAGTTTCGGGCCGGCCGAACCCTGCCGGCGTACGTGAACGATGTGGCGCGCGCATTGCCGGCAGAGGCAAACGCCATGGGCGCGCTCCGTACTGTCGTCTCTGCTTTATGTCTGAATCAATCCGCCACTAGCGACACATCGCAGGCGGTCAACATCCGTCAGGCAGTCACTCTGGCGTCAAGTCTTCCGACCGCGGTCGCGGGCCTGTACCGGGCGCAAATGCGGCAGGCTCCGATTGCGCCGGACTTCGAGCAGTCGGCCGCTTCGAACTTCTTGTGGATGCTGTTCGGGACTCTGCCCTCCCCGTCTCAATCGCGTGCGCTCGAAATCGCGTTAATCGTCCACGCGGATCACGAGCTCAACGCGTCCACCTTCGCCGCCCGAGTCGCGGCCTCGACCCTGGCCGACTTGCACAGCGCCGTCGTCGCAGCGCTCGCGACTCTGGCTGGTCCTTTGCATGGCGGCGCCGCCGCAGCCGTCATGCAAATGCTCCAGGACGCGGGCGAGGAAAGTGACGTTAACTCGTTCCTGGACGAGCGCCTTCGTGTGCAGGCACGAGTTCCCGGGTTCGGGCATCGTGTCTACGCGGCAGGCGACCCCCGTGCTAGAGTTCTCAAGTCCCTTTCGGCTCAACTGGCCACCGATACCGGTAACCCTCACTGGTACGGACTGTCGTGCGCCCTGCAAGAGGCGATGCATCGGAAGACCGGGCTATTCCCGAACGTGGACTTCTACGCGGCGTCGGTTTATACCTATATAGGCCTGCCGCCGTCTCTTTTCGCATCACTCTTCGCCTGGAGTCGTACCTCCGGCTGGATCGCGCATATCCTGGAACAGTACGACAACAACCGCCTCATCCGTCCTCGCGCGGATTATGTCGGGGCGGGACCTCGGTCGTACATCCCCATTCACGAAAGATAACACCGTTATGTTTGGCCACCCGCTTGAGCTCATCGTTGTCCTGATTCTCGCGCTCATCTTCTTCGGACCTGAGAAGCTTCCCGAGGTTGCTGCGAGTGCCGGCAAGTTCGTGCGCGAACTTCGCCAGGCGTTTGAAGCCGCTGCTAATCCGCAAGACACGACTCTTCCGGACGATTTCTCCACGTACTACTATGACTCGATGGCTCGGTCAGGCGAGGAAGAGGTGCCGGTTGAAGAAATGCCGGTTGAAGAAATGCCGGATCCGGCCGATGGCGCGGTCGACTACTCCCACACCGGCGACGAATGGAATTCGGCTTTGCATCCAGCAGGGTCTCACCCCTGGGATAGCCACGTCGATGAGATCGAAACCGACGAGCCACTAGACCCGGCCGAAGGCCCAGCCTCCGACCATGCACCACCGAAGCGGAATGAACCGGAAGCAGTTTAAGGGCTAGCGCTTCGTCTCGGACGAGACGGGTTCTCTGTGGGCTTCGAGGATCTCCACTCTTCCCTCGGCGGTACCCACCAACACCAGGTCGGCCATGCCAAGGAAGAGACCGTGGTCAACGACTCCGACCTGGAGCTTAATTGTCTGTGCCATACGCTCGTCGGCCAGGTCGATCGGTCCCGAGGCATGACAATCCAGGATGTAATTCCCGTTCGAGGTTGAATACGGCTCGCTGCCTCCCCGCAGCTCGCACGTCAGCCCCAACAACTCCAGGCGGTGGCGCGTGGTGGGCCAACCAAAAGGAACCACCTCAACGGGGATGGGCGCGAGCTCGCCCAGCCGACCGACGCGTTTGCTCTGGTCGACGATGACGACGAAACGCTGCGCGGCACTGGCGACGAGCTTTTCTCTCATCAGAGCCCCGCCCCGCCCCTTCACGAGGTTGAGCTGCTGATCGACCTCGTCCGCACCGTCAATGTAGATATCCAGAAAGCTGCGTTCATCCAGACGCCTGAGTGGGATGCCGTAAGAATGCGCGATTTCGGCTGTGCGACTCGATGTCGGCACACCTACGAACTTTAGCCCCGCACGGAATCGAAGGCCGAGAATTTCCACCGCCATTTCGGCCGTACTGCCACTTCCCAATCCGACCGTCATGCCGTCTGTCACGAGGCTTGCACTGTGTTCGGCAGCAAGGCGCTTCTGCGCGTCCAATCCCATGTGCACGCTCCTCAATGCGTACAGTATAGGAGGAAAGGGAAGGCATATTGAGCGAAAGCGGGACCGTTTCCGCGGAAGCCGCACGCGATCCACTTGTGCTGACAATAGATGTCGGTACATCGTCCGTCCGTGCGTTTGTCTACGACGTACAAGGCTCTATCGTGGGCGGGTGGGGCGCCCGACGAAAGTATGCGTTGCACACCACGCAGGATGGCGGCGTAGAAATCGCCGCTGATCCATTGGCCGAGCTCGTGTTTGACTGCATCACAGAAACATTGTCTCTGGCGGGTGCAGGCGCGGAGCGAATCGTCGGTGTCGGATTCGACACCTTCTGGCACAGCCTCATGGGCGTTGCCGCGGATAGTACGGCTGCTACGCCGGTATACACGTGGGCCGACACGCGCAGCTCACAGGCTGCCGATGCTCTTCGAACCCGCCTGGATGCCTCAGAAGTGCACCAGCGAACTGGTGCAGTGCTGCACTCCAGTTACCTTCCCGCCAAATTGAGGTGGCTCGAGACGACCCAGCCCGCGCTGTTCGCATCGGTTCAGTACTGGATGTCGCTTGGGGAGTACCTGTACTTGCAGCTGTTCGGGGAGCGACGCGTAAGTGTTTCCATGGCGTCGGCCACCGGCATGTTCGATCAACGTTCCTGTGGGTGGTATGAGCCGGTGCTACGCGCAGTACACGTCCCCGAAGGCGCCCTGTCGCCCATCGCCGAGTATTCGCAGGCCTTCACCGATCTACAACCTACTTTTGCTCGACGGTGGCCCATCCTGAACGGAATTCCCTGGTACCTGGCTGTCGGAGACGGCGCTGCGAACAATATCGGGAGCGGAGGGTCCACTCCCGAATGGTGGGTGATTATGGTCGGGACCTCGGGCGCCATGCGTGTGGTGAGGGAACCGGGCCCTTTCGAGGTTCCAGCCGGCCTTTGGTCGTACCGCGTCGACCGTCGGCGGATCATTCAAGGGGGCGCATTATCTTCGGGCGGCAATATCTTTGCCTGGCTGTCGCAATCCCTGAAGGTGCCTACCGTCGCCGAGCTGGAATTGGAACTCTCTCGGATGCTACCGGACGGCCATGGATTGACCGTGCTGCCGTTTCTGGCGGGCGAACGCAGCCCCGCCTGGGATTTAGACGCGCGCGGAGCTATCTGGGGGCTCACTCTCGCCACGCGGCCGGTTGACATCGTGCGCGCTTCACTGGAAGCAATCGCCTATCGATTTGCGCTTATCGAGCAACTCTTGCGCAGCGATGCGGCGCCACCGCGCGGTATCATTGGGAGCGGGTCGGGCCTTCTCGATTCGCCGGCGTGGGTGCAAATCATGTCGGACGTACTTGACCAGCCGATCGTTACGTCTGCCGTCCCGGAGGCATCGAGCCGTGGCGCTGCTTTACTGGCGTTGGAAGCAAAGGGGGCGATTGAGAGTGCCGCTTTGGTTGAAGCCCCTCTTGGCACGAAGTATGCGCCTATTAGAAGGCACACCGAGATTTACCGGCGTGCCATGGTACGCCAGATGGACATGTACAGGAAGCTCGTTCCGTGACGCGTGATCGCGTCGAGCGAGCCGGGCCGTTCCGAGTGACACACAGGAGACAGTGATGGCTGACAATCCGTTAAAGGAACTGAATGCATGCGGACAGAGCGTTTGGAATGACTTCATTCAGCGCTCATTTGTCAAGGGCGGCGGACTGAAAAAGCTGGTGGACGAAGACGGAATTTCTGGAGTGACCTCGAATCCGACGATCTTCCAGAAAGCGATCGGCAGCAGTTCCGACTATGACGAGGATCTCCGGGTGTACGCCGCCGACGGTGAAGACGCGGAGGGAATCTTCAAGAGACTGGCCTCCAACGACATCGGCATGGGCGCCGACATTTTGCGTCCAACCTACGATCGCACCAGCAGCCAGGACGGCTACATCAGCATCGAGGTGTCGCCTGATGCCGCCCACGACACGCAAAAGACGCTCGACGACGCGCACTTTTTCTGGGAGACCATCAAGCGACCGAACATCATGATTAAGGTGCCCGCGACCCCGGAGGGTATTCCTGCAATCGAGCAACTCATATCCGAAGGCATAAACGTTAACATCACCCTGATCTTCGCGGTCGAAGTGTATCAGGAAGTTATGGAGGCCTACGTCAGGGGCCTCGAGCGGCGCGTAGAAAGCGGCGGCTCGATCGACCGTATTGCGTCAGTGGCTTCTTTCTTCGTGAGTCGAGTCGACACGCTGGTGGATCAGCTACTCCAGGAAAAGGCGACAGGTGCCGACGACGCCACACGTGACCATCTGAAACAGTTGGAAGGCAAGGCGGCAATCGCGAATGCCAAGATCGCGTACGAACTGTTTGAGCAGGTATTCGGCTCCGATCGATTCAAGGCGCTCGCCGCTAAGGGAGCCCGCGTGCAGCGTCCGCTCTGGGCCAGCACCAGCACCAAGAATCCGAATTACCCGGACACCTTCTACGTCACCAATCTGGTCGGCCGCGACACGGTCGACACCATGCCTCCGGAGACGATTGACGCCGTGCGAGACCATGGCCGCATCGAATGCGACACAGTGGTGCAGGGCGTGCAGCAGGCCCACGCTGATTTCGCTGCCCTTGGCAAAGCCGGCATTTCCATGACAGATGTGACTGCTCAGCTCACTCGAGAAGGTGTACAGAAGTTTGCCGACTCTCTGCACGGACTGTTTGACACCATCAATCAAAAACTCGAGGGGCTAAGGCAGGAGGACCGCCAACCGACGACCGCGGGAAGTGGACAGGGAGGCGAGTGACCGGATGCCTCATCACGTGTTTCATTGCGCCCGAACCGACCTTGACGGCGCAATGAAACACGCCAAAGTCCGGGACCGGAGATGACATGGTAACGGCCATCCAGGCAAATCCGCTGCGCGCGGGCATGAAGCTTCACCGCACCCCCGAGCCGTGCACCATGATCATCATGGGGGCCACGGGTGACCTGGCGCATCGCAAGCTCATCCCCGCCCTTTACAACCTGGAAGTGGACCACCTCCTTCCGCACGGGTTTGCTGTTGTTGGGTTCGCTCGACCCGAGGACGGTGGTGAACTGGAGTTTCGCCGGGACATGTGCACTTCGGTTGATAAATTTTCGCGATACGCCCCGGTGGCCGGGGAGGTGTGGGACAGTTTTGCCGACGGACTGTTCTTCCAGCCCGCCGATTTTGACGACATCGAATCGTACCGGCAGTTGGCGGCGCTGCTACAAAAAGTCGATGCAGAACGTGGGACGCAGGCAAACCACGTATTCTATCTGGCAGTTCCACCTGCCGCGGTGTCCACGATCGGGCGGATGCTCGGTGCTGTAGGATTGGTGACCGATAAAGGCACCGGTGAACATTGGACTCGGATCGTAATTGAAAAACCGTTTGGACAAGACCTGGAGGCGGCCAGGTCCCTGAACGCCGAGTTGTTGAAAGTCTTTCACGAATCTCAGATTTATCGGATCGACCACTATCTCGGCAAGGAGACGGTCCAGAACATATTGGTTTTCCGCTTCGCCAACGGCCTGTTCGAGCCGATCTGGAATCGCCGCTACGTCGATAACGTGCAGATCACGGTCGCCGAGGAGATTGGAATAGAACATCGCGGCGACTATTACGAATCGGCCGGCGCCTTGCGGGATATGATCCAGAGCCACATGCTGCAACTCCTCTGCCTGACGGCCATGGACCCGCCCGTGGCTCTGGACGCAGACGCCGTGCGCGACGAAAAGGTTAAAGTTTTGCGCGCCATTGAAAAGTACAGCCGAAGCGATGTGGATCGCAATGTCGTGCGTGGGCAGTACGGACCGGGATGGGTCGGCGGCCGGGAGGTCCGCGGGTATCGCCAGGAAGAAGGAGTGAACCCAGAGTCGACCACGGAGACGTTCGTGGCCATGAAACTATATGTTGACAGTTGGCGGTGGGCCGGCATACCATTCTTTTTGCGGCATGGAAAGCGCCTGCCAAAGCGAGAGACGGAGATCGCAGTGACCTTCAAACGCGCCCCGCTCGCTCTTTTTCAAGATGCAGACTCTGACGCGATGGGGCCAAACGTTTTGGCCATGCGTATCCAGCCGGACGAGGGAATGTCGTTGCGCATCATGGCCAAAGTACCTGGCCAGGGCATTCAGATCCAGCCGGTCCACATGGATTTTCTTTACGGCGCCGCCTTCAGTCAGCAGTCGCCGGACGCCTACGAACGCCTTCTGCTCGACGTCATGCTGGGTGACTCGACGCTGTTTACTCGCCGAGACGAAGTCGAAGCCCAGTGGGCGATCGTAGATCCCATCCTGAGGACCTGGGAGAGCGAGACGACCCCTGAATTTCCAAACTACGAGGCGGGAACCTGGGGGCCACGTGGCGCCATCGACCTGGTCCAACGCGACCAATGTTATTGGCGGCAGGTATGACCGCCTCAGGTTTGCCGGCCACGGTCTCGCACACCCTCGAGTGGTCCGGCGATGATGTCGATCTCACCACGGTAGATCACCAAATCAACGAACTGCGGAAGGATCTTTCGCGCCAGTTGGACGACGTTTCGCCGGTGGTGACGCACGTATTCAATCTGGTGGTATACACCGATTCAGTGGATCTGGCCGAACGTGTGGCGTCAGACCTCGCTTCCGTATCCCGCCGGCACCCGTCGCGCGCCATTATTTTGATTGCCGACCGTTGGCACCGAGAATCTCCCATTGACGCCGAAGTGCGCCTGATGTGCGCCGCGGGTACCGGCGGCGGGCCTCCTCTGTGTTTCGAGCAGGTATTCGTCAAGGTGCAGGGACGCGCGGCCGACCATCTTGCCAGTGTGGTCGTGCCTTTGCTCATGCCGGAGATCCCTACGTATTTGTGGTGGCCCGGCCAACCGCTGTTTGGACATCGACTGTTCCACCGCCTCCTCGTCTCGGCCGATCAACTCGTGATCGACTCCGGCCAGTTTCGATCTCCCGGCGATGGCCTGAACGACCTGGCTCGCCTCTGTTCCGGACGGTACGGGGTCAACGATGTCAACTGGGCGAGACTCAAGCCCTGGCGTGAAATCATCGCGCAGTTCTTCGACGCCCCGCAGCTCACCCCTTACGCCTACGGCATCAAGACCATCTCGCTTGTGTTCGGCGATGGCGAGGGCGACTACGGGCAGAGTACGTCCGGTCTCCTGTTGATGTTGGGCTGGGTGGCATCGGAACTGGGTTTGGAACCTGAGACCACGCTCGACACAGTCGCGACCCGCGACGTCAGTTTATCGCTTTTGCAAGGCCACTCGCTGATCAACATCGACGTCAACTTTCGCACTTTGGGAGCCGGCTCGGCCGGTAGGCTCATGAGCATCGAAATGCACGCCGAGGCGAAGGACGCACCGGAAGCCGTTTTTGTCGTCAGGCGGTCCTCAGATCTGCTGCACGCTCATGTGACGATGCGCGTCGGGACCGAAAGCGAGATCAAACGCGTTGTTGCTCTTGACATAAAAGAGGATCCGGTGCTGCTGGCCGATGAACTGGCGGCGGCGGGACACGATTACCTCTACGAGCGAGTGGTGGGAATGGCTGCGCGGATCGCCGGCCGGGAAGTGTGGTTACCCGAATGACTGTGCAAATTGAGTTGGTCGAGCTCGGCACTCCTGACGACCTGGCCCGTGAGGCAGCGCATCGCTTCCTCGAAATCGGCGCGGCGGCGATCGCGGCGCACGGTTCGTTCTGTGTCGCCCTGTCCGGCGGCAGCACCCCGCAATCCATGTACGCACGCCTCGCGGTAGCGCCGCTGCGTGATCGTCTCGATTGGTCGCGGGTGCAGGTCTTCTTTTCTGATGAACGTTTCGTCCCGCCGGACTCGGAAGAGAGCAACTATCACACGGCGAAAGTCAATCTGATCGCCCAGGTGCCGATACCAGGAGACCACGTTCACCGATACGCGACCGTCGACATTACGCCCGAAGAAGCCGCGGCTCAGTACGAGCAAGGGGTTCGGAATGTTTTGCGGGTCCATGGTGACGATGTGCCGACCTTCGATCTCGTGCTGCTCGGCATGGGACCGGATGGACACACCGCGTCGTTGTTTCCTGACACCGAAGCGCTCCAGGTCAGCAACCGCTTGGTGACACCAAATTTCGTCCCCAAAATGGGCGCGTGGCGCCTCACTTTCACGTACTCGCTCATCAACGCGGCCCGCACCGTAGCGTTCCTGGTTCAGGGCGACGATAAAAAGGAGCGAGTGCGTGAGGTATTGGGCGGCGGTTCGCCGTTACCGGCGGCGGGCGTCCATCCATCAGACGGGCGGCTGATCTGGCTGCTCGATGCTGCCGCCGCTGCCGAATTCGATGCCGACCAGAGCGGGATCGAGATCTTCATCGCCAACCCTTCCATATGAGTGCAGGGCCTCCGAGGCGCAGTTCTTCTCGCATCCAGATCGCTCCGTCTATCCTGGCCGGCGACTTTCTTCACCTCGGCGACGCTGTGCACGCAGCGGAAAATGCCGGTGCCGATCGACTCCATCTCGACGTGATGGATGGCCGCTTTGTGCCGAATATCACGATCGGCCAGCCGATCGTCGAAGCCATTCGTTCGACCACTGATTTGACGCTCGAGGCCCATCTGATGATTGTCGAGCCGGAAAGATACATTGAGGACTTTCAGCGTGTTGGCACAAATCTCATCATCGTCCATCAAGAAGTGTCTCCCCATCTGTATCGCACTTTGCAGCTTATCCGCGACGCAGGCGCGAGGGCGGGCGTAGCCGTCAACCCTGGAACGCCCTGGGAGTCGATTCGTGAGGTCCTTCCAGTTGCCGACCTCGTACTCGTGATGACCGTTAGTCCTGGCTTTGGGGGACAGCGTTTCATCGCGGACATGCTCCCGAAAATACGGTCCGTGCGAGCCGAACTGGACCGCCGGGGCCTTGCAACCGAGCTCGAGGTGGACGGGGGTGTGGATCGCACCACCATCGGTCCCGTCGTGCAAGCGGGTGCCCGAGTAATGGTTGCAGGCACCTCCATCTATCGGGCGCCCTCGGGAGTGGAGATCGCCATGCGCGAACTACGTTCACTCGCGGAGCGCGCACTGCACGCGGATAACTCGTGAACCGCCGCGGTGGCGGGTGAGTCCAATGGTGTATCCAGAGATGCCGTGCCATGAACGCGAGTCGGCCCATCGACGCCTTGAATGCCGTTCGACACCGGTGCATTGCCGGGCAATCGTGCTAGGGTGTACTAAGGGAGTACGATGCTGAAACTGGTACTGTTCACAGCGGGTCTAGCAGGCGGCTCAGGCGGTGTCGCGGCCTGGTTGCTGTCCGAGCCGGGTCCCTCCGGGCCATCCAGTCCTGCAATGCCGGATCGACTGGAGGAACTCAAGCGCCGCCTCAATGTCGCCCTGGCTGAGGGCGCACGTGCGGGCGCCGAGACCGAGAATCGCATTCGGCACGAGTTCGACGCCTACCGACTGCATCCCGATCGTACCGGCGCCTCGGCCTGATTGACGGTTGTCCAGATTCACTGCCGGGCGGCTGCCGCGATTCCGTCTGGTAGAATCTGCCCGAGTTAATTCAGCCCATCGGAGCTGTCCCTGTGAATAGCGAAACCATACGGCAGCGTTTTGTCGATTTCTTCGTCGAGCGCGGCCATCTGCATGTATCGGGCCTGCCGCTCGTGCCAACCGACTCGGAGATTACGACACTCTTTACGATTGCCGGCATGCAGCAGATGATCCCATACTTCCTCGGGCGCGAGCAGCCACCGAGCAAGAACATGGTCTCGGTACAGCAAACGATTCGCACAAATGACGTCGACGATGTGGGGGACGACTATCACCTCACGTTTTTCGAAATGCTCGGCAACTTCTCGGTCGGAGGCTACTACAAAGAGCAGGCCATCCGGTATACGTGGGAATTCTTGGTCGAGACTCTCGAGATTCCTGCCGACCGGTGGTGGGCCACGGTGTATCCGGGCGATGAGGAGTCTCGTCGAGCCTGGCTGAACGTTGGGGTACCGGCCGAACGGATCGGAGACGATCCCGGGAACTGGTGGGCGCCGGGACCGGTGGGTCCATGCGGGCCGAACACTGAGATTCACTTCGATCGCGGCGCGGAATATGGCTGCGGCGGTCCGAATTGTCGGCCGGAAACGGGGTGTTGCGATCGCTTCTGGGAAGTGTGGAATGACGTTTTCATGTCGTTCTTCCAGGAGGAATCAGGCGAGCGACGTCCACTCCCGTGGAACAACGTCGACACCGGAATGGGCTTCGAACGCCTCGTCGCCGTCTTGCAGAATGCGCCATCGGTCTACGATACCGACCTGTTTCAACCCATAATCAATTCAGTTGCCCAGGTCGCGCAGCGTGAGTACGGTAGGGACTCTGCCGCCGACCGATCGCTGCGTATTATCGCCGACCACGCGCGCGCCATCACGTCCATTATTTCGGAAGGTGTCATGCCCTCGTCCGAGGGCAGAGGGTACGTCGTGCGCCGGTTGCTTCGACGTGCGGCGCTTCACGGGCGATTGCTTGGCATTGAGAAACCATTCTTATCGCGCACGGTCAACGCCGTCGTGGAGGAGATGGGCAGCTTCCGCACGGCCCTGATTCAAAACCGGGACCGCATCGTCAACGTTGTGGAGCACGAGGAGCGGCGCTTTGTTCAGACGCTCGCCCGTGGACTCCATATCTTTGAGGAGATCGCAGTCCGGGCCGCCGCCGGCAACGGCGTTATAAGCGGAGATGACGTCTTTATCCTGTCGGACACGCATGGTTTCCCGCTGGAAATGACGGTCGAGCTGGCACGCGAAAGAGGCCTAACCGTTGACGATGCAGGGTTTGTTGAAGCGCTCCGGGCGCAACAGCAGCGTGCCAGCGCGCGCCGCTTTACGCGTGCCATCGGCACATCTCCTGAGACTTTCGTCCGTCTGGCTGAAACAATCGGGCCGACCGTCTTTACAGGATATAACGAACTTCGCACTACCACTGAAATCGTGGCCATCCTGGCCGAAGGACAAGCCGTTCCACGAGCGGAGGCGGGAGATGAGATCGAGGTGCTGCTTTCATCTACCCCGTTCTACGCGGAATCTGGTGGTCAGGTTGGCGATACCGGCATTATCGAGAGCGGCAGCGCTCTGCTTCGTGTAACCGATACGCAGCGGCCGTTCCAGTCGCTGATCGTACATGCGGTCGTGGTGCAAAGCGGAAGCATTGCGGTCGGTGACATTGTTGCCGCCGAGGTCGATGCCGAACGGCGCTTGCACATCTTGCCGCACCACTCCAGTACCCATCTTATCCACCAGGCGCTGCAGGAAGTCCTTGGTCCTGGTGCGAAGCAGGCCGGATCTCTGGTCGCCCCCGATCGACTCAGATTCGACTTTACCTGGCCCGATCCCGTATCGGCGGACGAGCTGCGCGAAGTGCAGGACCGCGTCAATGCGGCCATTTGGGCGAATCTACCCGTCGTTGTCGAGGTGACCTCGTACGACGAGGCCATCGCCGAAGGCGCAATGGCGCTGTTTGGCGAGAAGTATGGAGACGTCGTCCGCGTGGTGAAGATCGGCGAGTGGAGTAAGGAACTCTGCGGCGGGACGCACGTCGACGCTACCGGCGATATCGGTCTCTTGGTAATTACAAGCGAAACGGGCATCGGCAGTGGGGTTCGCCGCATTGAAGCGCTGGCTGGCGCCGCCGCATATACCTATGTCAACGGCCTGCGTGATCAAATCGCCGCCTCCGCCGAGGCGCTGGGTGCGCCGCCTCAGAACCTGGTGAAACGGGCGGAACAGGTGATGGAACAGGCGAAGAAAGATGAAAAGCGCTTGCATCACTTGACGCAACAACTGGCGGTCCTACAGGCTGATCGCTTGGTCGAACACGCGGTCTCCGTTGATGGTATGAGCGTGGTCGTGGATCGCATCAGCACGGACGACCCGGACTACCTTGAAGTTGCGACCGACCAGGTCAAAGCACGGCTCAACCGCGCAATCGTGGTTTTTGGCACCGTGGTGGGAAACAAGGCGGCGTACAGTCTGGGCGTCACCAAGAATCTGAACGACGAAGGGTTTAGCGCCGGCATGCTTCTCAAGGAGGCGCTGGAAGAGTCCCACGCCGGAAAGGGAGGCGGTCGGCCCTGGTTCGCACGCGGCGGTGGAGAGGACGCGTCGAAGGTAGACGAGTTCTTGCGCACTGCCATGGACGTTATTCGGCGAAAGGCGGAAGGCTAACGTGGGCGACGTAGTCGGCTCACCGTGGCCGCGCGAGGCCCTTCGTTTGCTCGGTCTCGACGTCGGTGATCGCCGAATCGGGGTCGCGATCAGCGATCCCACCGGTTCTCTGGCAAGCCCCGTGGAGGTCTATCACCGCCGCGACCAGGCTGCGGACACACAACATGTCATGGATCTGGCGGATGAACTCGAAGCCAACGGAGTAGTCGTCGGCCTGCCAAAAAACATGAACGGTACTGAAGGACCTCAGGCTGAGAAAACGCGCGAGTTTGCCGATACCCTGACGGCACGTGGCCTCGACGTCCATCTTTGGGACGAGCGGCTGAGTACCGTGGAGGCGACGCGACGGATGGTGGAACAGCGTCATCGACGGCGCGGCATTCAGCAGCGCATCGATTCGGAGGCCGCTGCACTGATCTTGCAAACATACCTGGACTTCGTCCGCATACGAGGAGAACAGTGAGTAGCACAGGCCCCCAGGTGCGTCGACGCCCGCGCCCGGTTATCGAGCACCCCACGTACAAGTCCCCCAGTTATCATTCGCGGATCTGGGGGCGCTTGGTCTTCTTCGTCTTTCTCGTGGCGTTCTGTGCGATTATCGGCCTTTCCGGTGGGCTGTACTACGAACTTCATAAGTCTCAGGGCAGCGATCCACGAGCCATGAACTTTCACGTGGGAACCGGCGACACGGTGACCACAGTCGCAAATCGTTTACAACGTAGGGGAATCATCGACAGCGCGTTGCTGTTTCGACTCGATGCCAGAATCCAAAACCTCGCCGGGAACCTGAAGGTGGGCGATTTTGTTATTCGCAAGAACATGAGCATCGACGACATGATAGTCGCTTTGCAGGTGCCCCACACCAGCTACATCAATGTCGTGATCCCTGAGGGGTTCCGCATGGAACAAATCGCGGCGCGTTTACAACAAGATGGAATCGACTCTCGATCGTTTCTCCAGGAAGCGCGTAATCCGAACGTGAAATTCCTTAGTGCCAGTATCCTTTCCGATAAGCCTGCCGGGTACGGACTCGAAGGCTATCTCTTCCCGAACACGTACAAGGTCCCGCGCGGGTACAGCGGTCGCGATTTTGCCAGATACATGGTGCAACAACTCTCCGTCGAATTCAACCCTGTCATGCGGGCGTCGGCACGCGCTCACGGCCTGTCCATTTTCCAGGCACTCACCCTGGCCTCGATCGTGGAACGAGAGGCCCAGGTAGCGCGGGAACGTCCGGTGATAGCCGGCGTCTACTACAACCGCCTGAAAGACAAGATGCAGCTCGGTGCCGACCCGACGGTGCAGTTCATTCTCGGCTCACCTCGCAAGTGGTGGCCGGTCCTTCTGGTGCAGGCCCGCACCATCCAACCAAATAACCCATACAACACCTATACGCACACCGGTCTTCCGCCCTCCCCGATCGCCAATCCAGGGCTGAGCAGCATCCAGGCCGCCGTGGCCCCCGCTCGTACTCCCTATCTGTACTTCGTCGCCAAAGGCAATGGCCAGCATGCGTTCGCCACGACACTGGCCGAGCAGACGGCCAACATCGCGAAATACCAGCACTAATTCACCATGAGGGCTCTATGATTTCGACTGGCGATCTGAAACGCGGCATGACGATCGAGCTCGACGGAGACCTCTGGTCGATCCTCGAGTACAACCACATCAAGATCGGTCGGGGCAGCGCACAGGTGCGGATCAAGATGCGAAATCTAAAAACCGGTACCACGGTCGAGCGCACCTTCCAGGCAGGTGAAAAGTTCCGGCGGGCTATCGTGGATCGCAAGCCGGTCCAGTACCTCTACCATGAAGACGAGACGTATTACTTCATGGATACGGAGACCTTCGAGCAGACGACAATGACCTCTGGACAGTTGGGGGACATCACGGGATTTTTGAAAGATAACGGTCTGCTCGACATCCTGACATACGAAGACGTACCGATCGATGCTGAACTCCCGCCGAATGTTGAGTTGGTCGTCACTCAAACCGACCCAGGCTTTCGGGGCGATACCGCCAGCGGCGGCAGTAAGCCCGCAACGCTCGAGACCGGTATTGTGGTCCAGGTGCCGCTCTTCGTCGATGAGGGAGAGCGCATCCGGGTCGATACGCGGACCGGTCAGTACATCGAACGCGCCTAGCGATTTATGACAAAAGACGGCTTTCTCACCGATGGTCTCCCTCGGCTCTTGCGCCTCCTGCAGGGCAGCGATGTGCGCGAGATCGAACTGGAAGAGGGGGACGTTCGGGTGAGGGTACATCGAAGCTCGATCGGGTTGGTCGCCGCGACGGGTGAGGTCGGAATTCCGACTGAGGAACCGGCGCCGGTCGCTCCGACCACCGCCCTCGTGCGCGCTTCAATCGTCGGAACGTTTTACCGCGCCGGCAAACCCGGCATGGCCCCACTGGTCTCCGAGGGACTCCATGTCCAGGACTCGACCGTGATCGGAATCATCGAAGCGTTGCAAGTACTGACCGATGTCGAAGCGGGAAATTCCGGCACCGTTACTTCGGTCCTCGCGACCGACGGCCAGCCGGTGGAATACAATCAGCCTCTGCTCGAAATACAACTTGATGGCTGAAGCCTCTCCATCCCTGCCGTCCGAGGTCCTGAGCGTCAGTCAGGTAACGCGCTATCTCAAGTACCTGGTAGAAGGCGATCAGTTGCTCGGGGCATTGTCGGTCCGTGGTGAGGTCTGCGAGCTTTCGAGGTCGGCCAACGGGCACATCTATATGTCCATCAAGGACAGTACCAGCCAGATGTCCTGTGTCCTGTTTAGGAAAGAGTCGATGCGCCAGCCGGACGAGGTCCGCGAGCTTCGAAAAGGCGTCGCCGTCGTGCTTCACGGCTACCTGACGTTATACGAGCCACGCGGGACCTGTCAGCTTTTTGTGGAGCGCGTCGTGATCGAAGGCGAGGGCGCTTTCTTCCTACGTTTCGAGCGGCTCAAAGCCAAGCTGGAGTCAGAGGGACTCTTTGCTGCCGATCGAAAACGCGCCCTGCCGAGATTCCCTCGAGTATTGGCTCTGGTGACCTCTCCCCGTGGCCAGGCCTATCACGACGTCCTGCACCGGCTGCGCAGCCAGTATCCATTCGTGCGCGTCATCGAAGCGGGTGTCTCCGTTCAGGGTGACGGCGCCGCTGATGAGATCATCATGGCACTCGATATCCTGAACAGATCGACGCGTG
>DAINCT010000030.1:0-17593 GCA_036732245.1 Chloroflexota bacterium
CATTTGACGTAGCATCGGGAGAGGAACGGGTCTTCGCCTCTCTCTCCGTGCGTTTCGTCGCCAACGGCGGCTCAGAATGGCTCGATCGCGCGATCATCGGGCGGCAGTCTGTAGTTCGACCAACTGCTCCAACCGGTCGATAAGTCGAGCCAGAACTCCGAAGGCTCGCTCGATTGGCTCGGTACTGGTCATGTCGACCCCGGCGAGACGAAGAGCGTCGAGCGGAAAGAGGGACCCACCCGCTTTCAGGAACGAAAGGTAACGTTCGGCCGCCTCCGGCTCCCCCTCTAAAATTCCAGCGGCCAGCGCATTCGCTCCCGAGATTCCAGTTGCATACTGGTAGACATAGAAGTTGGCGTAAAGGTGCGTGGGAAATTGAGCCCACGTGATACCGACTCGCTCGTCATCAATTTCGACTTCGTCTCCGTAACCCTCCCGGAACAACTCGGTCATCAAAGTCATCAGACTTTCCGCGGTCAGTGCTCCGCCGGCCTCGACTCGCTCATGAATCTCCAACTCGAAACGAGCCAGCGTAGGCATGATGAAAAAGTAGCGATGGAAGTTCGACATCGCTTCCTCGATGAGCATGATCTGGAACGCTGGGTCGGCATTGTGCTGAAGCAGGTAAGAACGAACCATGGCCTGATTGAAGTTTGATGCGACCTCGGCGACGAAAAGGCCGTAGTTCGAATACACAAACGGCTGTTCCCGACGAGCGAAGTACGAGTGCATGGAATGTCCCAATTCGTGTGCCAGCGTGCTCATGCTGAAAATGTCGTCGGTATAACTCATCAGGATGAACGGGTGAGTCCCGGGCCAGCCGTTGGAGTAGGCTCCGCTCGTCTTGTGCAAGTTAGGATAGATATCGATCCACCGCTCCTCGGTGGCCCCACGCCGCAAAATGTCCACGTACTCTTCTCCCAGCGGCTGCATTCCACTCGTGATCCATTCGAGGGCCCGATCGTACGGGATTTTCTGCTCGTGAGCTACGAGCGGGGCTTTGATGTCGTAGACGTGCATTCGGTCATAACCGAGTGCTGCGCGTCGAACCCGCCAGTATCGGTGCCAGGTAGGCAGGTGCCTCTTGTACGTGTCGACAAGGTTGTAGAAGACGTCTGTGGGGATGCTACTCGGCTGCAAAGCAGCCTCAAGACTCGAGGAGTACTTGCGAGCTCGCGCAAAAAATACGTCCTGCTTCACGCCTGCCGAAAGGCAATTCGCCATGGTGTGCTTCACGGCCAGGTGGGCGTCCGCGTAGCTCTCCCAGGCAGTGCGCCGAATCTCTCGATCGGCATCGCTCAAGAGAGCCGCGATATTCCCTTGAGCCGGCTCAATTTCATCACCGCGGCTTCCCCGGGCCGGCGCAAACACGAGATCCGTGTCGGCGAGTATCGAGTGCGTGCTCTGTGCCGCCCTGAACGGATCGAGAGCCAACCCGAGTACCTCTTCAACTTCCGCGGATCGCACATGCTCATGCCTACGTTCCAAGATGTCAAAATAATGCTGGTACGGGGACAGTCGGGGTTCCAATTCGATCCATGTGCGTAATGTGGTAAATCCGATGCCCAACATTTCCGGCTCGGCGAACGCGCTGGCGGCGCCCAAACGGGCGATGAGCGCTCCCGCTCGGTCAGTCATTGACTTGGCTTCGGCATTGGCTGTGTTTACCGCGTATTGCATATTGGCGTAGACATACACCTTTCCGATCTGCCGGTAGACCTCCGACCGGACTTCGATCCACTCGGCAAGCACTTCCGGGTTTTCGGCCAATCTTCCCTGAAATGAGTGGATCCGGGGTAGTGTTGCTTCCACTTGCCGAAAGGCCTCGGACCACGCTTCGTCCGAGGCGAATACACTATCCACATCCCAAGTATCTTCAAAGCGAATCTCATTCCGCGGCGGTAAGGCGCGAGCCATTAATATTCCTACTTTCTCGTGCACACGGCACTGCCGCCTTTAAAAGGTCGGCTACGAAACTACTGTATACGCTGCTCAAAGTTCTGACTGACTCGGCGACCGTTGACCCGCCGGTGTGCCGTCGTCTAAGCTAAAGGTGCGACGCGGGGTAGAGCAGTGGCAGCTCGTCGGGCTCATAACCCGGAGGTCGTTGGTTCGAATCCAACCCCCGCTACCATTTCTCCAGGCCTGCTTCGGCAGGTCTTTTTCATTGGGCTGGAGGCCCGGGTGCTATGTCGGCAATAACCATTTCCCGGCAGTATGGCAGCCTCGGCGATGAAATTGGTCGAGACGTGGCGGAGCGTCTGCACCTACGCCTCGTGGACGGTAAGGTGATTGCGGAGATCGCCCGCGGTTTGGGGTTGGCAGCGTCGGACTTCGAGGACCGAGATGAGTACCAGGGAACGGTGGTCTCGGATCTAGTGCGGACGATGCGACATCTGTATCCGGCCACCATCGCTCCTAGTCCAACGCCGGAAAGTCCAGAACTGGATGATTCGAGTTACTTAGAGGTCATTCGGCAGGTCATCTGGGAAGTCGCCCGCACGGAGGACGCCGTCATAGTGGGGCGTGGAGCGGCATCGATTCTCGGTAGCAGTCCCACTGTTCTGCATGCACTGATCATCGCCCCGCTGGCCGTACGGACAGAACGAGTCATGACGGCGGACAACCTGGATCATCCTCATGCCGTGCAAAGGATCAAACAAATCGATGAGCGGCGCGCCCGCTACATTCGCCGGTTTTACGGGGCGGATTGGCTCGATGTCAACGGGTACGATCTCGTCGTCAATACCGGCCATTTCAGTCAGCTTTCGGCCGTGCAGTTCATCTGTGATGCGGCGACTCCCATGCGTCCCATGGCATCCGATGAATCGTAGGCACGATTACTGCTAATAGAGGTTCCGGACACGGGTGACTGCTCGGTGCGTGCCGAGGCACAAGCCGCCGTGGGACGAGGTGAAGTTGTGGCGATCTTGCATATCGTGGCCGAGGAAGACATTGCGGAGGACAAAGTCCAGACGTACTTCCACCGCCTGTACCGGATCGTGTGTGTGGGGGAACGACCGACCTCGCTCGACTACGGTGGAGGAGTGGTGCGTACGACCTATGTGGCGGACTGGGAGCAGTTGGTCCACCTTCTTGAGGAGTACAGCGTTTTCGGCGAAGACATCGTCGAAGTAGTCCCTCTGACCGGTGATGAGGCGAGGGTTATGAGAGCGGGAATGAAAACTCCGGTCATGATGGCGCGAGCCTAGAGCTATCCGTCCGAATCGGGCTGTTCGTCCTGCCAGTCCGATGGCAGCGCGGCTCGGCCGGTATCGCTCATACGGCCTTGACGAATGAGGATCCGAGCCTTTTCCCGGTTGGTGGCGGACCACCCGCTACGTCTCCCGCGCGGCGTGAAGCGGAGCGCGTACGACTCGACATCGATGCCTTTCATCTGGCTGTCGACCCACCCGAAGCACAGAGCTTCGTCGACTGCCTCGGGCAAGGTAATTCCGCGCTTTCCGCTGCCCTTCTTGTGGAAAATCAGCCAGATATCAGGTTCCGAAGCGCCATGGAGTTCGAGCCAGTGGCGCCACTCTTCCGCCGAACTGACGTACAGTTTCGTTCCAATATCCATCGCTGTTATGACATCCGGCGCCGGGGAGCAGGGACAAGGTCGAGAAGGACACGCGCATAGTAGCATCCATTTCTCAGGTTTACGCTCATAGCGAGAAGGGCGGTCAACGCGAGTGCTGATCGTCCACCGTAGCTCGTTCAACTTTGAGCACAATGGTGTCCGTCCTCATGGACTCGACATGCTCCACCGGAACGACAATCTCATGCGTGAAAATCGTGCCATGCCGGACCACCACCTCACGAATGCGGCCGGTGTCGTCGTCCATCGTCACGGTGCGTACATTTCCGACGAGTCCGTCAGTGGCCCACACTTCGGTCGACCGGTCGATTACAGCGTCTCCACTCGGAATGTAGGTGTCCTCCTCCATGATTGGTATGAAGGCAATGGATTCTATGCCGGTCGCAGCACCCACGGGCGGGGACTCGCTACCGGGAACGAGTTCGTCTTCCTCATCCACCTCCGCGAAGTCGCGATCCGGTGGAGGCGAGATGTTATGCGATCGCGCATACTCTTCGAGGTCCTCGAACTCGTCTTCACTCATCCAAGTCTGGACCGACTCATCATCGGTTGTTTCCACAGCATCGAGCGGAACTTGAAGCTCTCGTTCGCCCATGCGGGCCGATTGCGCGATCAGGAAATCGATGGTCCAAGTGTCCAGATCGTAGACAACGCGTGTCAGCTCACCCAGCCCGACTTCGTCATTTCCCAGCACTCGTGCTCCCAAATGGAAGTCCATCCATCGCCCTCCCGACCCCGTTATGTTCCATAGTACCGATCGTTGACCCTTCGTCGCGTCCGTTGATAGACTGATGCCGTGCCGGCGAAAGCCGGCCCTGCTACCGTGGCGCATCAACTAGCGAGTGGATGATGTCCGCCGGCAGTTGAGCTTCGGTTGTGCGTTCAAACCGCGGAGAGGTCGCCTAGTCCGGCCGATGGCGCGGCATTGGAAATGCCGTAGGCGGGCAACCGTCTCGTGGGTTCGAATCCCACCCTCTCCGCCACTTTCTCTTTAATTTGCATCCGATGTCTCGCCGCGATAGTGCGGGGCAGCACTTCGTACGGTGGAGAGGAATCGATGAAGAAACGATCCGGGTTGGGGGCGGCCTCGGTCCTCATGGTGGCTGTCGTGGCCCTATTGTTTGGAGGCATCGGGGGTGCCGTGGTCGGAAGCCGCACGACGAAAACCGAGATCGTCCAGGCGACACCACAGTCGGCGCCAAACTCGAATCCCGTAGGTAACCCGGTCCAGTCCAGCGCGCCTCTGTCGTGGATCGACGTGGCCCGCCGGGCGGGGCCGGCCGTCGTGACCATCGTGAACCAGCAACAGCCGCAAACCGACATCTTTGGCAACGTTCAGCCCGGAGCAAAAGCCGAAGGCAGCGGCTTCGTAGTCGACAAGAGAGGTGACATTGTCACCAACAATCACGTGGTCGAGGGTGCTCGGACGTTGACGGTGGTCTTTTCCAACGGCCAGAAATCATCGGCGCACTTGGTGCGCAACGACCCGCTCACCGATCTGGCGGTCATCAAGGTAAATGCAAACGTCACGACCACGTTGACGTTTGGAGACAGCAATGCCCTCCAACCGGGCGAACCTGTGCTGGCGATTGGAAGCGCCCTGGGAGAATATCGAAACACTGTCACTTCCGGTATCGTCAGCGGGCTGGGCCGCGCTCTCACCGAGCCCAACGGCACCGTCTTGCAAAACATGGTGCAGACCGACGCTCCGATCAATCAAGGCAACAGCGGTGGGCCACTGCTCAACGAGCACGGTCAGGTAATCGGGGTGAATACCGCGATTACTCGCGGAGCTCAGTCAATTGATCCCTTCGGCGTAAGTCAGAACGTGGTGGCAGAGGGGCTTGGATTTGCTATTCCCAGTAGTACGGTCCAGAACGTAGCTTCGCGCCTCGTGCAGAATAAGGCTCCCGCTTTTCTCGGCGTCACGTACCACCCAATCAATCAGCAAGACTCAACGTTTTACAGTCTCCCGGTGGGCGCGTACGTCAATACGGTGGCAACCGGTTCACCCGCCGCAAGAGCAGGCATCCGGCCACGGGATGTGATTACCCAGGTCGACGCTCAAAAGTTGGCCGGGACATTCCAATTGGAACAGGTAATAGCCGAACATCTCCCCGGCCAGACTACAGTCCTCCATGTCTGGCGTAGTGGTAAGACCATGCTCATCAAAGTGAAGCTCGGGGCGAAGCCGCACAGTTAATCCGCTCTCACTCCGCGAAGTCGCCTACTTCCGCGCCCGAGATTCGGCTTAGGTCGTGGGGCCGGATCTCGAATATCGCGACCGTTGACCCCGCGGCAGCGTACACCAGCGGAAACTCCATGAGATGGCGATCCATTACTACTCGCATGGGTTGACGATGCGCCACCGGAGGTACGCCTCCAACAGCGTAGCCCGTCAGCGACCGAACTTCTCGCGGCCGCGCCAGGCGCACTGATTCGGCTCCTACCAAAACAGCCAGGCGATGCACGTTTACAGTTCGGATGCCCGAGACGAGCGCGAGGATCGGCATGGCGTCTTGTATGAACAGGAGGGACTTTACAATCGCAGCCACCTCAGTCCCGAGAGTTTCAGCAGCGGACAGGGCGGTGCTGGTATCCGCCGGGACGGTGCGGACGGCTATATCGTGGTTGGCCAGGAACCGTTCCACGTCTTCGACACCACGTTCCGGAGCGCTGAGTCCGTCCTTCACTGTGAGGGGAAGTCCTAACCGAGTGGCACGGACCAGCGCACGATGTGATGCGAAACTGCGACGGCAGTCACTGCTTCCATACTTCGAATCACGGTCGGGATCCCACCGGGTTGTGGCAAACCATGCACCATTTGGGTTCCCTGGGCCTGAAGGTATGTAAACGTTCCTGCCGCATCGAGCGGGAGGGTCGCGCGAGCGGAGTATTGGTGATTGCCGTCCGGATGGAGCTTGATGACGCCGAACCGGCCCGCCAGCGGCCCGTAGGAAAGCCAGAAAGTTGATCCTTTGGCGGGATTGCCGGCCACAGCCAGATGGAAAATCGTCGTGCCCATACGCACGGTGTGCAATGGCTGCTGCCTGACGCCTGCCGCGTGGGCACCAGTCGTGAGGACCAACGCGATCACGGTTGCGATGATCGCGGATGCGAGACGCTTCATAATTTGTTCCTCTCGGTGAGAATGCCCTTCCCCTCACCGGGTTCCTATAGTGCATCAATCGTGCCAACCAGGCACCGATCGGTGACGCCCGGATGGCACGCAACTTGCTTCATCGACGCCGTGCCGGATTCCCGACCGCACCCGACACATCAGCACTTTGTGAGAAATGAGACATCGATGTATGCCGAAGGAACCAATAGAGCAGCCAAACAGACCATGCGCCGTGAATTGTTGAGCCAGTACGTCCGACTGCAGCGCGATCTACTCGATTCCGATCCGTCGTCCGCCGCCTACCAGGCGACTATCTACGCATTTCGACAGATGGGATACGCGTTGATCTCTTCCGGCTTCGAGGACGATCTTGATCGGCTACTTCGCTTGAGGGTGCTGGACGGTGGTCGCCGGTTCCCGGCACCGCGGAAAGACCGCACCCCGCCACTGGACTTGCACCTGATCGAGCAGCGTCCCCTCTAACGGGTAGCCCGAAACGCCGGCGTACCGAAGATCCGCTGCGATATTGAAGTCACGGCTAGCGACACCGCCGCTTATGCTTCTTGGTAAGGGTGCAGGTCCGATGGCGCGTCGCCGTTGGTTTGGGTGTCGCGGTCCGGGAGGAAGCTCGTTTTGGAGTCGGCACCGGGGTGCGGGTGGGAATACGCGTCGCCGTGGGTGTGGCCGTTGGGGTCGTCGTCGGCGTGTCAGTCGGTGTGGGAGTTGACGTTGGTGTCGCGGTAGGAGGCGCCGCCACTGTGAAGGCGGTTTCACCCCAGTCGTACGGTGTGGCCAAGAGGTACTCGCCCTGCATCAAACCTGGAAACTGTACGGTCGCCCCCGTTGCGCCACGCGCATCCGTGGGGCCCAACAGGAATTCACCGGCTGTTTGCCCGGTCTCGGTCGCATACACTGCCCAAACAAAGCGATTCACCCCGTACGCCTGGAAATTTAGAGGTGTGTCGACTCCGGGCGTTACCGAGGGACCAACCGTGATGAAAGAGGTCGAAGGGTGCTCGCGGATATAGAACGCCACATTCAGCCCCAGGTCCGGTGCACCCAGTTCATAGCGACCGGCGGAAAAGAAGTCGAACCCCAGCGTCTGGGGCCAGAGAAGCACCTCCAAGGTGCCCTGGGCATCGGTCCGGGCGCCGACGTCTCGTTGACCGAGCCCTCCGGCGATGGTCAGGACCAAACTGATGTCCGAGTTCGGCGGCAAACCGACACCGGACACTTCGACCGCCGAGTTCGGCGAAGGGAGATCGGGCGTGACCATTAGATGCTTCCCGCCGTCATTCACGGAAAAGATCCCGCTGATCGAACGTGTAGTCGGGAGAGCGACCACCACTCGATACACGCCCAGTTGCCATGCGCCGCCGGTAGGGGCAAGCGTTACCTGCGCCAAGCCCGATGCATCGGCGGCAACATGGATGACCGTCTGCCCACCCGCCGGATCGAACAGTACGAGCAATTGCTGTGAACCCGGAGTAACACCCGCGATTTGCACCTGGTGTGAGGTAAAGATATCCCCAGAAGGCGGGGAGATCGTCACGGCGGGCGCTGGGATGGCTGTCTGGGCCGACACTCTGGCTCCGGAAAGTAGCACTAAAAGCAACACAACAAGCAGTAATCGAGTACGCACCATTCCCTCCCCCTGACAATCGCAGGTTCTAGCGTACAATACGGCTCGTAAGCCCGCAAGATGGGGCCGCCGTGATGGACCGCTTCGTTTTGCGTCCGCGTGATAAGTGCGCTGACCCTCCACTCGCCATGCTACGCGGGCACACCATCGATGGACAGCGCGTTGTGAGGGAGGATCGCGTGTACACCGGAGACTGTGTTGACGATCTGCGTGACGCGTGTATGCACGGCGAGACTGGCCAGCGCGAGCGCTCGGGGGCGTGTCAGGTGATAGCGGTTTTCCATGAAGTCGAGCATTCGATTCAATGCGATGTTCGCTGCTTCGTGTAACGAGTCGTCGAAACCAAACGTGATGTAACCGACGGGAGTAGTGGCTTCCGGCATTGATAACTCCAGGTCAGGTCGCAGGGTGAACGTCAGCTCAACCTGTTCCATCGGACACTCAATTGCAGTCTGGCCCACTTCGCCGTCAGCCTGGACAGCGTGGCCGTCACCCACCGAAAACAGCGCGCCCTCTACCTCGATGGGGAGCCAGAGGGTGCTTCCACTGACCAACTCACGACAATCGATGTTGCCTCCGACTGAGCGAGGTGGTGTCGTCGAGTGCTGCCCGGGAGCAGCGAGCGCATTCCCCATGACACCCATAAACGGTCGCAATGGAATCGAGACCCGTGGGTTATCGCGGGTTACGGCAATCATGGAATCCGGATCTATGGTCCAGACCAGGAGGGTTTCCTCCGAGATGTGAAAATCGTAGTGCTTCATGTTTGGTCGAGGACCAGCCCAGGTGGATCCCCATGGCCCCGGCCGGATACGACCGATGTCGATTTGCAGCACGTCTCCCGGTCCAGCCCCACGCACGGCGATCGGACCGCAGAGGGCGTGTCCCGTTTCGTCCCCGGAGGATACGTCAAAGTCCGGCGTCGCTTCGCCGATCTCCGCGGCGAGGCGTCCCCACCCGGAGTCCAGAGTCTCGTAGATGACGGTATCACCGGGATTGATCGTCAAAATCGGCGGTCGTGATGCATCGAACGGACCGTGGACCGTGCCCCTGCCTGGCTGGACGTAGTGAATGGGCAAGATGTGTCTCCCTCGAACTGTTTACGGTTAGTTCCCTATTGTCGTGCAGCCGCCGGTCAGTTGGATCGCGCGGGGCCGCCAACCGAGTTCTGGACAAGATCTGTCCAACTGGCGCACACTGACATATCTGTACTTGGAGATGGCCAGTTGGAGCGCCAGGATGCACACCGCGGAGCGTCTGCCACGGCGAACGGCGGAGAGGCCGATGTTGCTGCTTCGTATATTGGTGCTCTCAGCGCCGATCCAGCCCTGGCACGAAGGTCCCACTTGCACCTGGTGCAAGCCCACCGCGAGCAAGGTCTCGAGCTTCAGGGAAGGCTACTCTGCAACGTTCTGAGACCGCGCTTCATCTCGATGGACCGGACCGAGGAGCTACGGCGCGTCAGCCGCATCCTCGCCGGCCTGCTCGAGCGGGTGGGTGAGCATTTACTTGCGTCGGACGCGCGTCTCGACCTGGTGGCAGCATCCGAGCAGGAGCGGGAGATTTGGGCAGTAGATCCCGGTTATCCCGGTGTTACCGTGACTTCGAGGCTCGACTCCTTCATGGTGGACAATCACCCGATGTTTGTCGAGTACAACGCCGAGAGTCCTGCGAGCATCGGATTCTGCGATTGTCTGACCGAGGTCTTTACGCGCTCGCCGGGTATGGAAGCATGGGCCGGATTGGGACGTCTTGAGCGCTTCCACGTCCGGCGCGCATTACTCGACTCCCTCCTGTGGGCGTATCGCATACGCGGCGGAACCGGTACACCGGTCATTGCCATCGTCGACTGGGACGACGTGTTGACCAAACGGGATTTCGAACTCTGCGCCGAGTACTTTCGAGAAAACGGCATTCGAACGGTAATCACTGATCCTCGCCGCTTGACTTACCAGGCCGGACGGGTCTGGTGTGGTGACGAACAGGTTACCCTGGTGTATCGACGAGTCCTGTTACACGAGTTGCTAGAGCGAGCCGCTGAAGCGGAGCCGCTTCTCCGGGCCTACCGGGAGGGAGCAGTGTGCATGGTGAACAGCCCCAGGTCAAAACTGCTGCACAAGAAGGCCGTGTTCGCGCTGCTGAGCGATCACACGCTTGCGCTGGAAATGTCGCGCGAGGAGCAACTCGTGGTCGATTCCACCATACCCTGGACTCGATTCGTGGTCGAAGGCTCAACTGATTACAGAGGTCGGTCGGTCGATCTGATCGAGCTTTTGCGCACAGACCAGGATCAGTTCGCTCTCAAGCCGGTTGATGACTATGGAGGCCGCGGCGTCGCGCTTGGTTGGGATACCGAAGCTGCACAGTGGCAGCGAGAGATAGAGAACGCTCTGGAACGGCACTACATCGTGCAAGAGCGTGTCGAGGTCCCGTCCGAAGAATTTCCGGCATGGAACGCTGAGAATCTGGACGTGCTCTCTCTGCTCGTGGACACCGATCCGCTACTCTTTCGCGGAGAACTCGGCGGCATCCTGACCCGCATTTCGGGAGACCCGCTGCTCAACGTGACTGCCGGCACCGGAAGTACCACACCCACGTTCATGGTTAGCCAGGAGGCGAGGTAACCATGCAGACGAAGTTCACCGTTGGCATCGAAGAGGAGTTTCAGATCGTGGACCCGGAGACTCGAGATCTACGATCTTCCGTAACTGAAATTCTGGCACAGGGCAGCGAACGCCTCAAGGAACAACTCAAGAAGGAAATGTTTCAGGCGATGGTCGAGGTCGGCACGGAGATCTGCGACGATGTCGAGCAGGCACGCGCCGAAATAATTCAACTCAGACGGACAGTAGCGGAGTTGGCGGAAGCGGCGGGTGGACGTCTAGTGGCTTCCGGTACCCACCCCTTCGGCAACTGGCAGAACATGGACATCACGGACGATGAGCGGTATGTCTCGCTAACTGAACAACTTCAGGAGATCGCTCGCTCGATCGCAGTGTACGGCCTCCATGTCCACGTGGGCGTCGACGATCGCGATCATTCGATCGAACTTATGAACGAGGCCCGATACTTCCTGCCCCACATACTGGCTCTTTCGGTTAACTCACCATTCTGGGAAGGCCGCAACACCGGCATTAAATCGTACCGCTCGGTGATATGGGGACGGATGCCGCGGTCGGGCATCCCCGACTCGTTCCGCTCGTGGGACGACTACCGAGCCTTCGTGGATATGCTGATTGCAACGCACTCAATCGATGAACCGAAAAAGATCTGGTGGGACATCCGACCTCATCCTAAGTTCAGCACACTGGAGTTCCGCGTGTGTGACATGCCGACACGGGTCGAGGAAACGATCGCCCTGGCGGCGTTGTTTCAGGCAGTCGTCGCGAAGCTATCCCGACTTCGATCGCGCAATCTCGGGTTTCGCATCTATCAGCGCTCGCTCATCGCGGAAAACCGGTGGAGAGCCATGCGTTTCGGTCTAGATGGACAGTTGATCGATTTTGGCAAGCAGTGCGAGGTGCCGATGCGCGAGCTGGGCGAAGAATTGCTCGAATTCGTGGACGATGTGGTGGACGATCTGGGTAGCAGGGCGGCCATGGAGACGGTCCAACACATCCTGCGTCACGGCACAGGAGCCGACCGCCAACTCGCTGTATACGAGCGCACGAACGACCTGCGGGCGGTGGTAGATTATTTGGCCGACGAAACGATGCGGGGGGTCCGGCCGGCAACTGCTGCCGCCTCGGCGTGAGCTACCGAATGAGGCATGAGACGGGATGCCCGGCAGTCCCGATCTGCTCATGAATCGGGAGTATCATCGCTGGTACAGCCACCGCCTGGGTCGCGACATGGAACTTCTCGCGTATGGTCACGCTGGGCCGGCAACGCTCGTTTTCCCTACCTCGATGGGGCGCTTCTATGAGTTCGAGGATCACGGTATGGTGGGATGTCTGTCGTCACATATCGAGAGCGGCAACATTCGCCTCGTTTGTGTGGACTCGGTCGACGCCGAAAGCTGGTACCACTGGACAGCGCATCCACACGATCGACTGCAGCGACATTTGCAGTACGAGGGTTATCTGCTGGAAGAAGTTCTTCCGCTGACTCGTTCGTGGAACTCAGGCGCGCCCGATCAGCGCATCGCCACACTGGGTTGCAGCCTCGGTGCGTTCCATGCCGCGCTGCTCGCTCTGCGACATCCACACGTGGTGAACCGAATGCTGGCTATCAGCGGGAAGTACGACAACACAAACTTTCTCGACGGGTACACGGACTCATCGTCGTACTTTACAAATCCCCTGGCTTTTATTCCCGGGCTATTTGACGAGTCGATTATGAGGTCGCTGCGTGCCATGAACATTGCGATCGTCACCGGCTCGACCGATCCGCATGTCGGAGAGGCCCGACAGTTGTCGCACGTCCTCTGGGAAAAACATGTGCCCAATACGTTGGACATCTGGGATGGCTGGATGCACGACTGGCCGTACTGGCAAGCAATGGTAAGCAAGCATCTATAGAGACCATGGAACGAAGGGAGTTGGGCGTATGAAGGTGGGGCTGCTTATCGGCCGCGAAGACACCTTTCCCCAGGCATTCATCGAGCGAGTCAACAGCATGGGGACCGGAGTCACGGCCGAACTGGTCAAGCTTGGCGGCACGCGGCTGGACGAAGTTATCCCGTACAGCGTCATCGTCGATCGGATGTCGCACGAAGCGCCCTACTACCGTGCGTACCTCAAGAAAGCGGTCCTGGACGGGGTCACCGTGATCAATAATCCGTTCTGGTGGAGCGCGGACGATAAGTTCTTCGAGTGCGCCCTCTCGCAGCAGTTGGGTGTAGCGGTGCCAAAAACGGTCGTACTCCCGACGAAGTCGTACGAAGCTGACATCATTGACGAATCGTTGCGCAACCTGATCTACCCCATGCCATGGCAGGATTTCATCGACTACACCGGGCTGCCGGCCGTCTTGAAACCTGCCGTCGGAGGCGGCTGGAAGAACGTCTCGATCGTCAATACCCTCGAAGAGTTATGGAAAGCGTACGATGCCAGCGGTCACCTGCTGATGATCCTTCAGGAGTTCATTCGGTTCGAGAACTATACCCGGTGTTTTGTCATTGGCCAGGACCAGGTCCTGGTATCGCGTTACGATCCCTCGCGCAGCCATTGGGATCGGTATGTCGCCGGTGACGACGGCCTCGGTCCAGAACTCCGCGAGCGCATCGTGAACGACTGCGTCACACTCAACCGAGCACTGGGATACGACATGAACACTGTTGAATTCGCGATACGAGACGGTATCCCGTATGCCATCGACTTTCTCAATCCCGCACCCGACTTCGACTACCGATCCATCACTCCCGAGTACTTCGAGTGGGTCGTGCAACACATGGCCGATCTGGTCATCGAGAGAGCCCTCCGTCCACCTGCGCCACCCGCGGACCTGCGCTGGCGAACCATGATGAATCCCTCCGTCTCAACGGGCAATTCATGACTCCGGCCGGCCCTCGGCCGGCGTTGCGAGTACGATGTGGGCACATCCACCGTGGAGCATCGTTGCTTGTCTTCGCCCGCGATCGAACTTCGTGACGTCACAAAACTGTATCCCGGTCCAGTCAAGGCCCTCGACTCGGTCTCGATTCATGTCGAGGAGGGGGAACATTGCTGCCTGCTGGGACCAAACGGCGCCGGGAAGACCACAATCATCCGGTTGTTGCAGGGAGCGCTCGCCCCATCCGAAGGCCAACTTTTCATTCTCGGCGAGGACGTAAGCGGGCGGTCCATTCTGGAAGTGAAGAAGCGCGTCGGTATTGTGCCGCAGAATCCGGGCATGTATCCCGACCTAACAGTGCGCGAATACCTCCAGTTTGTAGCGGCGCTGTACGGGAAGGGCGAGGTCGTCGCCACCGCGGGTCGTTACGCGCTGGAAGAATATATCGACCGCCCCCTCTCGACATTATCGGGTGGTTATCAGCGGCGTCTACTGGTCGCGGCGGCTGTCATGAGTGGTCCTTCGCTCCTCCTGCTGGATGAGCCAACGGTTGGTCTCGACCCACTGGCGGCGGCCGAGACCAGAGGACTTCTGCGCGAAGCGATGAGCGGACGCACCGCGTTCATGAGTACGCACAACCTGGCGGAAGCGGAGGAGCTCTGCGATACAGTCATTATCTTGCGCCGTGGCAGAGTTCTGATTCACGAGAGGATCGACGACCTCCGGCGGCAGACTGCGCCTCGGGTGCACCTGGCCGCCCATCAGGGGGCCGATGCGCTCTCGCACGCCCTGGATGCACTGTCTTTGTCCTCCACACGGAACGAACACGGCGTGTGGGTCAGTCTTGACCGCGCGCAGGAATCCATCCCGAACGTGCTGCGTGGACTCCTAGGCCAGGGTATCGATGTGTATGAGTGTAGAGTCGTCCCTCCAACTCTGGAGGACCTGTTCGTAGAAGTGGTCACCCGTTCATGAACAATCGATTGAAGCCACTGTTCCGCAAGGAAGCGCGTCAGATCATGCGATCGAAGCGCACGGTGCTGGCGGCTGCACTGGTGCCGGCGCTGATGCTCATTTTCGTGACGGGAGGCGACATTGTGACTCTCCGGCTGGGATTTGGGTCCAAGCCAATCTATCTGTTGTCGTCCTCACACGCGGTATCCGGTACCTATCTGCTCCGTCACTTCACGCTACCGGTCCTGATCACCATATCCGCCTTGGTGACGCCGTCCATCGTGATGGGAGATGTGCTGTTTGGAGAACGCGAGCGCCGCACGCTGGATCTGCTCGTCGGATTACCAATATCAGCGCTCGACGTCGTCCTTGCCAAACTTGCGGCCGTGCTCCTGTTCGCATTGTCGGTCACGATACCGTTGTTCGCCGGCAACGTCATCATCGTATCGACGTTCGGTTACGGCTCGGTTTCACAGACAATCGCGTTGTGCGAACTGATGCTGGCGGCCATATCATACTCGGCAACCAGCGCTCTGATCATCGCCCTGGTTGCAGGCGAGGCCCGCGCGGCCAACATTGTCAGTGGACTGCTGCTCGGTCCGATTGTGCCGTTGGAAGGACTGATCCTTACAAGCATGAAAGGCGACGTTGCCATAACGATCAGTGCGGCCGGGCTGGCGCTTCTCACCTGTGCCGCGCTGTACCGGTCGATCCAGCTTCTCTCTTTTGAACGCCTGTACGGAGGCACGTAAGAGACCGACTGACCTTCGCATCGGATGCTGAGAAAGCGACTTCAGGGTCACGCCGGAGATGGGTCATGATGGAGGGAAATGGCATGCGCTCGGCCGGAAAGAAGCCGGTAGCGCGATGTGCATAACAAGGAACTCCATGAATTTTTCGGTCAACACGCTCCACCAGTTGCTCTCCACATGGGGCTACCTGGCAGTCTTCCTCTTCGTGGCGGTGGAGTCGACGGGGATCCCATTTCCGGGTGAAACCATGTTGATCACGGCGGCCGCATACGCCGGGGCTGGCCATCTGCAGATTCCATTCGTCATTGCGGCGGCGGCAATGGGAGCGATCATGGGCGACAACGCCGGTTATCTGGTGGGCCGGACCGGCGGACGTGAGATTGCGCTGCGCTACGGCAGAGTTTTTCGTATCGACGAGGCCAAACTTGGCGTGGCCGAACGATTTTTCGACAAGTACGGCGACAAGACGGTTTTCTTCGGACGATTCGTCGCGGTGCTTCGCGCCTGGGCGGCATTTCTCGCCGGCGTCAATCGAATGCCGTGGCGGAAGTTCTTCGTGTTCAACGCGGCGGGAGGCATCACGTGGTCCATACTGTACGGCGTCCTGGCCTTTGAACTGGGCAAAAACCTGTCGCTGCTCGACAAGATCGTCAAAACGGTTGGTTACGTCGGCTTGGGCGGAGCAGTAGTGGCGGCCGTCGTCCTGTTTGTGCTGTACCGTCGGCGAAGATCGAAGGCAGGAACGAGTCCGCCGAGTAGCTCGGACGCACTGGAGTCCGCATCTCCCGTGGCCAACGACTCCGTCTCTGCTGGTGAACGAGCGGACCGCGGTGAGGCCGCGACGCCTCCACGCTAGACCGAGGCATCTTTTGGAACTTCGCGTGGCGGGACATGGGCGTCAACGTCCTCCGGCGCCCGACTGTCCAACCCCCCGTGTCGAGGCAGGTACGGGCAATTCCTACACCCGTTAGCGCAGCAGAAGCCCCGCGCCAGCAGGAAGCGCGCGGTCAATGCTCCATCCTCGTCGAAGATGTCATCGTCCACTGCTATCAGTCACCCTTGAAGTCGAATCCCGCCGGCTGGACGAAAGGCGGACCGATCTCGAGCGCAACCAACCGGTGCGCGACCAGTTCGATTGAGCGTGGCTTACCGTGATAGAGCTTGCCGTTTAGATACGTGCGAAGATGTTGTCCCTTGCGCAACGGAATCGAGGCAAGATGACTGGTCGACAATGGTTGTCCCCAGATATCGAAGAAGTTCCCGAGCGTGAAAAGGCGGGCGGTCGGTGCCTCGATATGGAGTTCACCGCTGTTGTCGTGCGTGTGCAGGTAATAGACGCAGGTGTTGTCGTCGATCCCGATGTTGGCGGGAACCAGCACATTCTGACCTTCGTACACGATCTGTAAATGAGCATGCACGTGATATCCGATGTTCTCGTTGTTGCACGGAATTCCGTCTATTCTGCGGGCTAGGGTCGGTGCAGCGGTGGCGACTGCGGGCGGTGTAGGTGCGGCACTCGAGGGATTTCTGTTGTTCGCTTGATACACGAAGACCGCCGCGATCGCGGCCACCAGAACGGCTGCGCCACCCAGGAAAGCCCACCTGGTACGCCCGCGAGATTGCTGACTCGCCGTTTGCCCGGTCGCTCTGCGCCGAACATTCGATGATTGGTGCTGACGGGAGCGCGGAGCACGCCGTTTACTCTTTGGCATAACTGTCCATTTTACGGGTCGGTCAGGCACATCAACGCCTGCGCGCTTCCTCCCGGTACATGTCATATGTCAGTCACGCGACATGACCCGGCTGGTCAAAGGCGGCCAGAAGGGCAGCAGACCCGTGGATCGGGCTTTCGGTCTACGGTGCAGGCGGCGGCGTAAGGACCGGATTTGAAGGGCCGACAATCACCGTCGCATGCGGTTTGGGCATTGGCACACTGTGCTCACGATGCGGTGCTGCTGACGCGCGGTTGTCGCGAGTCCCGTGGCGGGTGGGCGACACCCCGGCAGCCTTGCCGGCAGCGGGCATCCGGCGGG
>DAINCT010000031.1:0-17509 GCA_036732245.1 Chloroflexota bacterium
CTCAATCAGAGCGTGATACAGCATCAATATGATTCCTTTTCCAAGATGAGACGTTCTCAAATTCGGCTGATCAATTCCAATGCTGGTTCCCCGCCAACTGTCAAAAGAGCGACTACAAGATTATGCGGAATACTCGACGGTAGGCAATATGTTCTGGAGACAAGTCGGAGCGGAAGAATTGACCTGATTAGTGTTTGAGTTTGACAGTGCTAGCGCACCATACGGCTTGGGCCGCTACTTTGAAGCTCAGACGGATACAGGTGTTCCATTCCCACGATTTGAAAGCTCGGGAGTCCAGGAGAGAGGTCGACTTCAACTTCCACGAGGGCGGAGTCGAGCCCCACAACCGCGCAACTCAAGGCCTTCGCTAGCACTCACCCTCTCCTCCGGACAGTGGCCGGATTGTAACAGACCGAGTGGACTCCTAATGCGAGCAAATGTGCTTTCGAGTCGACTGGGGGTACTCCATCAGAAGGACTAGGTTCGCGTTGTACGACTCGGCTCGGCATGGTTGTTGCCGCGAACGACTGTAGAGAGCGGACCTGCTGGAGTCACAACGGAAAGCCGAGATCACGCCACCGGGCAGGTCCGCTCCCGCTCCCCCTGACCCGCTGAGGGCGATGAGATCATTGCAAAGATCGTGCCGCAAACGAAAAAGAGGTCGGCGAACCGAACAATTTGATACTGACGGCACGGACGTGAAGGCAACGGGACTCATCACCCAATGCCGGGAAGAAATGCACCACCCGTTCGTTGGAATGTCGTACCGTATGGCATGAGCGGATCGATCAAATCGTCAGCGCCCGGGATGAAAGCTTTGCCATCGAAACAGCTCGAACGGCTGGAAGGCTGGGCTATGCTGGCCCGGTCGATGGGGTACGTCTACCGACCGTCAACGCTCGACGGAGTGCACGAAGTATTGAAGCTCGCTCGAGACAGCGGCCGATCCGTGGTGCCACGTGGCAGCGGCTTTAGCTACGGCGACACGTCGATGAATTCGGAGAACCTCGTGCTCGAGACTCGCCGCTTGAATCGGATCCTCGACTGGGATCCCGGACGCGGCGTCATACGTATCGAGCCGGGGGTGTCTATCGGCCAACTGTGGCGCTACACGCTTGAGGACGGCTGGTGGCCCGCGGTCGTACCAGGAACCATGTACCCCACAGTGGGCGGGTGTTCCTCGACCAATGTGCACGGCAAGAATCACTGGAAGGTCGGTTCGCTGGGTGAACAGATCCTGGCATTCGAATTGCTCCTGCCATCTGGTGACGTTATGTCGTGTTCTCCCGACGAGAATGCCGACGTCTACCACGCCGCCATCGGTGGGCTGGGGATGCTGGGGATCTTCGCCAGTCTGACCTTTCAATTGGAAAAAGTGCCGTCCGGCCTCCTCAAGATCGAGGAGCAGATCGCCGGCTCTCTGGATGAGATGTTCGATATTTTCGAGGACGGGCTGGATCGGGCCGATCACCTCTTGGGTTGGATCGACGGATACGCCCGTGGTCGATCGCTGGGACGCGGCATCGTGCAACTGGCGAATCCGTACTGCGAAGACCCCGAGCCTCAGAATACGTTGCGCCCCGCGTTTCAAGACTTGCCCGATACATTATTCGGAGTCATACCCCGTTCCGCGCTGTGGCGCGTGATGAAGCTGGGCGCAAACGATTTCGGGCTCCGCGCCCTCAATACGACCCGGTACACGCTAGGAGCATTACGGCCCGGACGCACGACGCTGGTTCCCCACTCGCAGTTTCACTTCATCCTCGATTACGTGCCGAATTGGAAGTGGGCGTTCCGTCCAGGCGGCATCATTCAATACCAGTCGTTCGTGCCGAAGGATGCCGCTCGCGAGGTGTATCGCGCACTGCTGCAAGGCTCTCAGGAAGCTGGATTCGTACCTGACCTTGCTGTGTTCAAGCGTCACAAGCCGGATCCTTTCCTCCTGAGCTACAGCGTCGACGGCTACTCCCTCGCCCTGGATTATCACCAGACTCCCGCCAACGAGCGGAGACTGCAGGAGATGCTACGGCGGTTCACCCGCGAGATTGTGCTGCCGGGCGGGGGTCGATTCTACCCGGCCAAAGACAATGCGCTCGACAGGGAGAGCTTCAGCCGGTCGTTGTCGGCGGGAGCGGTCGAAGAGTACCTCGCCATAAAGGCGCGCCTGGACCCCGAGGGTGTGCTGCAAAGCGATTTGTACCGGCGGGTTTTCGGATAGGACAAATCCGCCGGTGCTTTCTCGAAAAGTCGTTCGGAGTCGCGGTCTGGCACACTCTGAGCGCGGCGAGAGCGCCAAGTGGCAGAAGGGATAATCTATGCCTCTCATCGGATTTTTTCTAATCGTGACCGGGCTAATCATGAATGTACAGGTACTGCGGCGTCCGCGCGGCGAAGGAGTCGTCGCTGCCCAGGTCATGGGATCCGCTCCATGGCTGATCTCGGTGGCAATTATCGCCGTGGGAATACTTGTGCTCACGATTGCGCGGTAAGTTAGCTATGACGACCGGTCGCGGGTAATTTCAACCGCCGCAGACGCGACCACACCGTCGATTGGCGGCAGGAGTTTGCTGAGTCGCACTGTGACGCGTTCGACCGGAAATTGTTCCAGGATCGAGGCGGCAATGTGGTCTGCAGCCGATTCGAGAAGATTGAAGGGGCGAGATCGCAGACTGCGCACTACTGCATCATGCACGTGCCCGTAGTGTATGGCGTCCTCGATCGAGTCGCTAACGGCGGCCGGACGAGTGTCGGCAGCCAGCTCCAGATCGATACGGTACCGCTGTCCCACTTCCCGTTCGGACGAAGACACCCCGCCGTGCGCGAAACACTCGATGCCCGACAGGATGATGGCGTCCAGGTCCGTCATCGGGACGATGGAGCACTAGAAGTTGTCTGCGAAGGCCCCTCGGATTGGTGCATTATCTAGTGTAGCGATCACCGAACGGGAGGGACCTTGGACGCGGTTGAAGAGATCAAGAGCCGTCTCTCAATTGAAGATGTTGTCGGCCGTACGGTCGATCTCAAGCGTTCCGGGGCCAGTCTGAAAGGACTGTGCCCGTTCCACGAGGAGCGAACACCGTCCTTCTACGTGTCTCCTTCGCGAGGCACGTTTCATTGTTTTGGCTGTGGCAAAGGCGGAGACATTTTCTCGTTTGTCATGGAGTCGGAGCGCACAACTTTCCCCGAAGCTTTGAGCGAACTGGCGGATCTGGCGGGAGTGACCCTTCCCGCACGCGAGCAGCAGAAACCGTCGCTCAAAAACCGCCTGTACGAGGCGAACGAGCTTGCCGCCCGTTTCTTTTCCGAGGCGCTGATTTCCGGGCAAGGAGAACGGGCTCGCCGGTATCTGGAGCGGCGTCATTTTGGCCAGGATGCCATCGAAGGATTCACACTCGGTTATGCGCCGAATGGGCGCGACGGCCTGGTGCAGGTCCTGCGCAAAGCGGGCTTTGACGATCGGATCGTACTGGCTGCCGGACTGGCGCGTCAGGATGATGCCGGGGGCACGACTCGAGATCAGTTTCGTGGACGGCTCATGTTTCCCATCCGCGATGCAGCCGGACACATCCTTGGATTCGGAGCCCGCGCGCTCGAAGAGGACCAGCAGCCCAAGTACCTCAACTCGCCGCAGACCGAGATCTTCGACAAGAGCTCGGTCGTCTTTGGCGTACATCGAGCGGTGGAAGCGATGCGACAGACTCGACAGGCGGTGCTGGTCGAGGGCTATCTCGACGCCGTACGTGCCCATGTGGCCGGGTACTCGAACGTCGTGGCCAGTCTTGGCACGGCGGTCACGTCCAAACAGCTCGCCGTGCTGGATCGTTTGACCGACGAAATCGTTCTGGCGCTCGATCCCGACCCGGCCGGTCAGAGCGCGTCAGCTCGTACCAGTTTGTCGGCCCTGGCAGAGTTCAAGCAGACTCGATCACGCAGTTCCGACAGTGCGTCCCGACTCGAATTGCGCATCGCCCGTCTACCCGAAGGTTCGGGGGACCCGGACGAGTTGATCCGCGAACATTCCGACATGTGGGAGAGCTCGATCAAGGTTGCCGTGCCGGCCTTCGAGTTCTATTTCGGACAGACCATGGCGTCGCTGGACCGATCGACCGATGCGTGGCGGGAAGAGGCAATCAATCGTCTGATGCCGCCGATTCGCCAGCTGTCGGAGTCTGCTGCCTGGCAAGCAACATGGATCCAGCGACTGGCCAACGAGACCCAGATCGATCCGCAGTTGTTGCTGCGCTCGATGCCGAGCGGGCGAACCCCATCCGGCAGAGGGCGTCCCCGAGCCGCCTCAGGGACGTCGGCAGTCGTGCAGGACACGACCTCCAAGGGTATGTCGCTCGATTCCGTCGAGAGTAAAGAGCGCTCGCTGCTCAGTCTACTGTTGAAACTGGTGGTCATTCCGGACCACGCGGTCGAGCAACTCAAAGACTTGCGACTTAACCGAGCCGAACACGATGCAATCATGGGAGCCCTCCTCGCGTGGCGTCCTTCCATGAACTACGATTACCAGTTGTTCCGGGAGGAGTTGGACCAGGGTTTGGCGGAGTACGCCGACGGTCTCAACGCAGAAGGGGCGCCGTTACCGGACGACGAAAAGCTAACGCTGGCAATCGATTTGCATATCGCGCGAATCCGACACGCGCGCCTAGACGTTCAGTATAGACGGGCTGCCAAACTACTTGAAGACATGGCGCCCGAGGATCGCCCCTCTGCGCTTGGGACTGTGGCCGACTTAATGGACGAGTGGCTGTCCGTCCACCAAAGTTTGGAGCAACTCAGCGTTAAGACCGGACAATCCCACCGAGTCTGAGGGTGCTCGGCTCCGTGCAACACATGCGCATCGAGCGACGGAGATGTCGGCCCTCGTCGCCCCCGTGTAGAGCAGGCCCGCGTCGCAGCGCGGTGGCCCGCCACCCCGGGTCCCGTTTCAAGGCGAGGCCTCATGCGAGCATGCAGGCGGCGGTGCACTGCGGCTAAAGCCGCGGCCCCGCCTTACAGCCCAATCCTGCTTCGCTTGATACTCATGGGTGCGCGGTAGCGAGCAGCGCTATGGAACGATCGACCAGGAGTCGGGGAGTTCGTAGGTGACGGTGCGTCGCGAGTAGCGGGAACCGGTGTGTAGGTGCACTTCTCCGGCGCGTTCCACGGCATAAAAGTGGTTCAGCACCTGGACGATACGGTGATCTTTCAAGTTGAAAATGATGAGTCCAGTGCGAGTCGGCTCCAAGCTTCGCTGGCGGGTGAGATCGTCCACCACCCTGAAAACCGGCTCCGGTGTTTCACGTGGGCTTTCGAGCTGCGAGTGGATGGAAGTGTAGTTGCCCTCGACGTTATGTTCGTCGAAGATTGCGAGTCCATTCATTATTCGGTTGCGCAGACGTCGATCGATGTCGTCCACCCGCACCAGCAACGCGGGCAGCGTCTCCGGATTCGTGGCGCAGGCGGCGACCAACGGCAGCATGAGGAATCCGTCGCCGACGAAACTGATCGTGCCGGTGGGATCGACGATAGTGAATCGCATGTCGTATTGTTGCAATGGTGATCGGTACCTCCATAATTTCAGCCTATACAATACTGACCGGTCGGTAGAACGTGCGTCCCAGGTCGAACCTTGATATACTGGGGCAGATGCGGCAACACCAACTGGACACAATACAAACAGGCGAGTTCGACGCCTCCACCATCGTGCGCGATATCGCGGACGTCGCAATCGACCGAAAGGCCAGCGACGTGACGATCCTGGACATTGGCAAGGCCACCACGCTGGCGGACTATTTTTTGATCGCGACTGGCACCAGTGATCGCCAGGTCAACGCTGTGGCGAACGCGATCCAGGAGCGCATGAAGGAACTCGGTCTGCATCGCTTTGCTCGGGAGGGTCTGCCCGCGGACGGCTGGGTTCTGCTAGACTACGGCCAGATTATCGTTCATGTATTTGCCCAGGAGCAGCGGGACTACTACGACCTGGAGAGGCGCTGGAGCGACGCGCCGACCCTGCTAAAAGTGCAGTAGGGGGTAGACCTTGGGATCGTCAGGCTACATCGGCACTCGGGTGCGATTTTTTCTGCTGGGCACGTTTGCAGGTGCTGCTTTCGGTTCACTCATCGTTTCCCTCCTCACGCAGTACGTCGAGCACGGCGACGTGCTCTATCCGGCCCGCATTCGACTTTCGCGGCGTGGCCGTCACGTGAATTTCGAGCTCCTCCTGCAGTAGCGGCGGAGCTATACCGCCAATGTGACGACCGTCACGCCGTCACCGCCCAGATCGCGCTGCTCCGTGGCATGGCTCTGGACCAACGGATTCGTTTCCAGTTGCTCCCGAATTGCTTTGCGCAGAGCGCCGGTTCCCTTGCCATGGACGATGCGGACCGTGCCCTGTCCATGCACGTAGTTGTCGTGGAGATACTGGTCCACTTCGCGCACGGCATCGTCGGCCCGCCAACCACGAACATCCAACTCCAAGGGCGGCGCAGGACTGGAGACATGAACCTCGACTCTCCGTTCCGGCTCGCGCTGCCTCTTGCTCAGCACCTCTAAATCGTCCGTCGGCACACGCATCGTGAACTGTCCAAACTGGACTTCCGCCTCACCGTCCCGCGTCGAGAGGACGGTACCCTGTTGCTGCAAAGAAAGGATTTGCACGGTTGCGCCGGGTCGCAGGGCCTGGATCGCCGGCTCGGCCGACTCGACGGCTCGCGCCGGAGAACCGAGCGCGGTGGCCGTCGCGTTTTGCACCTCGTCAACCCGTGCCCGCAGGTCTCGTTGTTCTCGTCTGCTACCAGTGTTGCCCGAAGTTTCCTCGATCGCGCGGAGTTGGGTTCGAAGCTCTCGGAGAATGCCCGATGCCTCGGTTCGAGCGTGCATTAGAATGTCCTCGCGCTCCTGTTTCACCGACCGCAATTCACCCTGCAAGCGGTCTCGAAGCTTGCGGGCGTCAGCGTGGAGATCGCGCGCGCGCTCGTAGAGTTGACCGATCTCACGGCGTTCGTTCTGAATCTGAGCGAGCAGTTTTTCGACACGAACAGCGCCGGCAGACACATTCTGACGAGCGACCGCGAGCACCCGCTGAGGCATGCCCAACCGGTTGGCAATGGCCAACGCCTGACTTCGACCGGGCAAGCCAATCACCAGTCGGTAGGTCGGAGTCAGGCGTTCCACGTCGAACTCGACGCTTGCGTTTTCGACGCCATTTTCCTCGTGGGCAAACGTCTTGAGCTCACTGTAGTGGGTCGTTACCACGGCCCGTGCGCCGCTCTCGAGCAGCGAGGTCAAGAGGGCTCGTGCCAGTGCGGCGCCCTCAGCCGGATCGGTCCCGGCACCGAGTTCGTCCAGCAGCACAAGGCTGTGCTCGTCGATGTCGGGCAGCATGGAGATGATATTCCTCATGTGAGACGAGAACGTACTGAGACTCTGTTCGATACTTTGCTCATCCCCGATATCGGCGAAGATCGTCGGATAGACCGCAAGCTCAGATTCGCTCTCGGCCGGTACGTGGAGACCCGCCTGGGCCATCATCGTGAGGAGACCGACCGTCTTCAAGGCGACGGTCTTACCGCCGGTGTTCGGACCGGTAATAATCAGCACTCGAAACTCGACCCCGAGCCAGATAGAGATGGGTACCACCTCGCCCCGGAGGAGCGGATGTCGGGCTTGCACGAGATTGGTCCGTCCGACGTCATTCAGCTTCGGAGCACTGGCATTCTGGTCCGTTGCGTACTTCGCTTTGGCGAAGGCCACGTCGATTTCGACCAGCGCCTCCACGGTGGATCGCAATTCCGGCGCGTGAGATGCCACGCGATCGGATAACTCCCGAAGAATGCGCTCAATCTCCCGTTCCTCATCGAGTTGCAGTTCTTTCAGGCGATTGTTGAGCTCGGTCACCGCCAGTGGTTCGACGAACACTGTCTGGCCACTCGCCGACTGATCGTGCACGATACCGGGAACCTTGCTGCGCGAATCGGAGCGAACGGGAATGACGTAGCGACCGTTTCGCATGGTGACGATTGGTTCCTGGAGAGCACTCCGATGCTCGGTGGACGAGACCATGCTGTTCAGCCGATCCATCAGGCGGCCCTGGGCGGTGCGAATGTCCTGGCGAAGGCGACGAAGCGCGGGACTGGCCGAGTCGAGAATCTCACCGCGGTCACTCAACGCTTGTTCGAGCGACTCAACCAGCGGACGATTCTGTGTGAGATGCTGGGCCTGGCCCCGAAGCCACGGTATGTCCAGGTCATCTTTCAGGATGGCCGAGCGAAGACGGGCAGAGGCCCCAAGGGTATCGCCAACCTCCAAAAGCTCACGGGGCGCGAGGACCGCTCCGACGGCCGCACGCTGCACCGCTTCTCGCACATCGTGAGCACCACCGAGGTGGGTGGAGGGTCGGGCCTCCAGCAGTAGGCGTGCCTCCGTCGTCTGACCGATGCGCGCCCTGCACGTTTCCAGATCGGTGGAGGGACGAAGCTGGGCGACGGCCTCTTTTCCCGCCGTAAAGCCGGCGCGCTCCTGAAGCTGGTCGAGTATTTTGGGGAACTCGAGAGTTGCGAGAGTCTTGTCGTTCATGACCTAGATTTTAGCTGGTAGTGGACGCCAACTGCGGCTCACTGTCAATCCCGAATGGTGCCGCCCAGCTCTTGCTGAATCGCCCCGACGATGCGTTGCATGACAGCGGAGACGTCTTCCTGAGTGAGGGTGCCCTGGGCGGAGCGGAATGCCATTTCGACGGCGATACTCTTTTGGTCCGACGGTAACTGCTCGCCTTCGTACACATCGAAGATCTTGGCGGATTCGAGCACGTCGCCCCCTTCCCGTTGTACTACCTGCAGTAGGCGAGCGGCGCCGAGTTCCCGAGAAACCACCACGGCCAGATCCCGATACGCAGCTGGATAGCGCGGCAAATCACGGAAGAGTCGAGTACCGCCGGCGACGTCGATCAAGGTGTCCAGATCAACCTCCGCGACCATTACCGGAAAGCTCTCAAGTTCGAACGCGTGCGCGACCTCGGGATGCAACTGTCCAAGGTGCGCCACCTCTCGGCCTTCTACGCGTAGCGCAGCAGACCGGCCAGGATGCATCGACGGGTGATTGATCGGAGAGACTTCCCAGTCCTCGACCCGGACGGAGTGCAACATCGCTTCGATCAAGCCCTTCAGATCAAAAAAGGTGTACGACCCGGGCTGCGGTTCCGTCCAGCTTCTGATGTGCCTTGTACCCGACAACGCAATGGCGAGCGTTTCTCGTTCATAGGGCAGATCGTCGGATCGGCGAAAAAAGGTACGGTCGATCTCGAAGAAGGCTAAACGTTCTTCGCTGTGCTTGAGGTTACGGGACACGACTTCCAGCACGCTGTGCAGCAGCGTCATCCGCAGTATCTGGCGCTCTGTGGTCGCGGGATTCTGCAGTTTTACCGGCTCCACCAGAGCCCGACGTGCTTTTATGCCCTGCGGATTCGGGACGATGGACGCCCAGGGGAGGCCCTCAGGTACTTGGGATCGATTTTCAGGGAGGAACAACTGCGACATTGCGGCATACGACGTGAGGCTGTGGGTCGTAATCTCGTTCGCGCCTCCCGCCAGCAGACGGTCACGGATGACTGCTTGCCACATTCGCCTCGGCTCGGTAGCGGGCGGCGGCATAGTGCGCCGCGGAAGAGTGGCCGGAAGTGAGTCGAAGCCGACCAGCCGGGCGACTTCCTCGACCAGGTCCGCCGACTGTTCAATATCTACGCGGCGCCAAAAAGGGACCGTAGCCGAAATGGTTGTGTCGTGAATGGTGACGCCGAATCCGAGCAGACTCAATTGCTCAGCCGCCGTTTCCGCGTCAATATGGACCCCGACCAGGCGATCCAGATCACGGAGCGGCATAGTGACGACTCGGTCTTCCAACTCGCGGGCTACGCAATCGGAGAGGAGGGACACGCGCAGCGGCCGATCCGTGATCTGCGCCAGGAGTTGCACGAAGCGCAGAATAGCGGGCACGGTCGTCTCAGGCTGCTGTCCCTTTTCGAAGCGACTCGACGCCTCGGTGCGAACCCCCAACGCTTTGGCCGTAAAACGAATGTTGGGGGCATCCCAGGTAGCCGCTTCGAGTAGCAGCGAAGTCGTTGCCTCGGTGATCTCGCTTTCTTCTCCGCCGATAATACCTGCCACGGAAACGGCCCGCTCGCCATCTGCCACGACTACCGCTTCGGCGGGAAGCGCGCGATCAACTCCGTCCAACGTTCGCACACTCTCGCCAGGCCGAGCCAGACGCACCACGATACGATTCGTCTCTAGCCGGCGGGCATCAAAAGCGTGCATCGGCTGACCGTACTCGAGCATCACGTAGTTGGTGAGGTCCACCAGCAGATTGATGGGGCGCTGCCCGGCAGCTTCCAGCCTGGATGCCAGCCAGGTAGGAGACGTCGCCGCAGTCACCCCGTCGATGCGCATCGCCGAGAAACGAGGACAGAGTGCCGGAACGTCGATTTGGATTTCAGTACTCGGCTCGTCCACCCACTCCACGATCCCCGAGATAGCGGTGACGTCGGGCATGGTGACCTGCCGCTGAGTAATCGCAGCCACTTCGCGCGCGATTCCCATGATTGAGAGCGTATCCGGTCGATTCGATACCGTTTCAATATCCAGCACGTCCCCGCCCATGACCGAGGCAAGCGGGGCTCCTATCGGTGCATCGGGAGGCAAAATATAGATGCCCGTGTGATCGTCCGACAGACCAAGCTCGCGGGCCGATCCGAGCATCCCCTCCGAGGTGATGCCGGCCATTGGCTTTGCTTCGATGGTGATGGGCGCACCATCCGGGCCGTGGGGCAGACGGCCTCCGACGAGCACCACCGGCACCACATCGCCGGCCCTGATGTTCGGCGCCCCCGTGACGATGGTGACGCGCCCACGTCCGACATCCACCTGAGCGACAGTGAGTGGATTGCGGGAACGGGGATGCGGTTCGAGTTCGACGACTTTGCCGACGATGACATCGTGCCATTGGGCCGAGGGACGTTCGATGCCCTCGACGTTCAAGCCGGTCATGGTTAGGCGTTCGGCCAACTCGTCAGTCGAGAGTTCAAAATCGACGAAGTCTGACAGCCACTCCAGAGGTACTCGCATGCTCGGTTCTTCCTACTCTCGGATCAATTGAACTGGGCCACGAAGCGCAGATCGTCCTCGCGAAACAAACGCAAATCTGTGATCCCGTACTTCATCATGGTGTAGCGATCGGGACCGATACCGAAGGCGAAGCCGCTCACCTTTTCGGGATCGTAGCCGACCGCCCGCAGCACATTCGGATGCACCATGCCGGAGCCGCCCAGTTCGAGCCAGCCCTCGCCTCCGCAGGAGCGACAACCGGTGCCGTGGCACACACTGCACTCAATGTCGAGCTCCGCGCTCGGCTCCGTGAACGGGAAGTAGTGGGGTCGAAATCGGACTTGACGGCCCTCGCCGAAATACAGCCGGCAGATCTCGGTCATCGTGCCCTTCAGGTCGGTCAATCGGATGTCGGTATCGACGGCCAGGCCTTCAATCTGATAGAAGCGGTCGGCGTGGGAAGCGTCCTCAGCCTCATTTCGATAGCAGAAACCAGGCATCGCTGCGCGAATTGGTGGCTGGTGCGACTCCATGTAGCGAATCTGAGCAGGCGAGGTTTGGGTACGCAAGACCATGTCGTCGTCGACCCAAAAGGTGTCCTGCACATCCCGCGCAGGGTGGTGTTTTGGCGTGTTCAGCAGGTCAAAGTTGTACCTTTCCCACTCGACATCCGGCCCCTCGTAGACGTCATAACCCATGCGTTCCAGAATCCCGAGAATCTCACGCACGCTCAGCAACAGCGGATGGCGAAAGCCAACGGAAAACGGTGTGCCGGGCAGTGTGACGTCGACGCGTTCCTGTTCGAAGCGCTTTTTCTGCTCGCGACGTCCGAGGTCGGTCTGTTGCCGGGAGAGCGCCGCCTCCAATTCGGACTTCGCCGCATTGACCGCGGCGCCGAGTTGCTTGCGGTCATTCGGGTCGAGGCGTCCCATGACCTGTGTCACCTGCGACACGCTCGATTTCTTGCCCGTATATTGCACGCGGACATTCTCCAGCTCCGCCGTGGACGACGTCGCAGCCACTGCCTGCAGGCCCTGAACCCGAGCCGTTTCGAGACGGTCGAGTGCATCCTTGAGATCGCTATTCACGCTCGCTTGCCTCCCAATGCAAAAGGCCGGCTCGTAGGGACGAACCGGCCTGTCCGTGGTGCCACCCTGATTGCCGCCCTCACTGTCGAGATGCGACCACTTTCGTCCCCTGTACCGGCGGGGTCCGGTGCGACCTACTTTGATTCAGCCGCCGGCTCGGGAGTGAACTTCACCACACTCTGTGCAGAAAGGCTCGCAGTCCCCGGCCTCTCTTCCCTGGAGCATCGAGTTGGGCTACTCTCTCCGTCGTCGCCATGAAGATGACGCCGCGCGTGCGGGCGTTTCCATCAGTTTATCACGGGTGTTCGACGGTCTCTTCCTGGACGCCCGAGGGCGAGCTTCCGCGGTGTTCACCATTTGGCAGAGCTCCGCCCCAGGTAACGTCGCGAGCTTCGCGAAAGCGCGCCCTGTCTCGCTTGCTTACGATTCGGTACTCCAGCCCTTCCTCCGTACAGAGCTCCAGCCGAATATGACCAGGGCGAATCTGGGGATGCCGAAGCACTCGGGCTCGTGCGGGAGCTACAGGTGTCCGACTTACCGCTACATATGAATATTTCTCGTCCTCGTAACCGATGGTGACGCCTTTGGCGTCGCGGTGGGCGCGTGAGCGCGTGAGCCTTTGGCTGAAGTGGCACCAGTCGCCGTCACTCATGGGACACGAAGAGGAGTGAGGACACGGTGCGACGACGTGCGCCCCGAGCTTGATCAGGTGGGCGCGAGAAGACCGTATCACCTCGAAGCCGGCCGGAGTTCCGGGCTCGATCAAGGTCAGCACACCAGACGTTTCGGTCCACAAGCGATGTAGCAGTTCGGGGCGTTCTGACGCTTCAAGCTCGCCCAATACATACGACAACAGGATCAGGTCGCGTGGCCCATGAAGCATCGCCCGGAGCACGTCAGACCGGTTCCAACGCGCCGCCGACAGGACGCCGTCATCATCCATCAGATTCCGACCGAAGTCGATCATTCTTTCGTCAGCCTCCACAAGCTCGACATCAAGGATCGATGGCCAGATTTCGGTTCCGGCCCACGAAGCTGTGCCCGGCCCAGCTCCGACATCCAGAAGAGAGTGCGGGCGCCAGTCCGCCATTAATCCACAAACTTCGTGCAGCACAGCAGTCACCGCGGCGTAGGTGGCAGGAAGACGGAACGCAGCGTATGCAAGCACATCCAGTTCAGTGCGTATGTGGGCCGCCCCGACACCTGAGCGGCGATATCGATCGGATAAATCTCGCGCAGCGGCAGAGAGATCCGACGGTTTGACGCGATCCAACGCCTTGTCGAGCGCGATCCGCAGGTTTAGCGGGAGATCCAAGACACCGGTCGGCAGATTACTTGACCACCTCAAATGAGATGGTCGTGGTGTAAGGACCGTCCGGGCCGTCCACGCTCACTTTGATCTGGGCCTTGCCAGTGCCGGCACTGGCGGGAATTTTCCAAACCCTGGTGAGGACTTTCGACTCGCCGATCTGTGCCTTGTACGTCTTGGGCTTGGCGTCCCGGTACTGGACAACCGTCGTGACTGCATCCTGTACGCCGGCCATGATACGAAGGGTAGCGGCCTGACCACGCTGCAGATGGGTAGGGGACAGCTTCACGGAGATGACGCTCGTAGGTACCACTTCGGTCGGCGCAATCGTAGGAACGACGGTTGGGGGCGGCGGCGGGCCGTCACACCAGGAGCATGCCGGCGGATCCGGCGGTTGAATGGTGCTGGCCATGACGCCCCGCGTAGCGAGAGCCATAGCGAGCAAGGCCGCGACGGAGGCGATTCGAAGCTTCATTATGTCCTCTGGTACGTGTAGTCGGCCCAGTCGCGTTCGACCACACGTGTTCCATTGATGACGTCACGCTCCAGTCGCATCACGAGTCCGGACGAAGGATCGACCCAGGCGGTCGCCACAATCGTCTGACTTCGAGTGCGAACGAGCACGTATCGCACTCCTTCAGCCGAGCGTCCATCAATCTTGCGCGGCGCGACAAGTGTGAACTGATCGTGCGCCAGACGACTCGGAAGGATCGCGAATCCCCATTGCCAGTCGAATAGTCGTCGAGCGTGCGTCTCGTCGGCGGTTATGGCAAACCATTGACGGTCGATTTTGAGATAGGTTTGTCTGCCTCGCACCACGAGTTTCTTGCCGGCCAGTTGGGCTTTCCAGGCAAACGAAGATGTGTCATTGCGATGGTCCCGATGGAGCGCGACATTCCAACTGGTAAGGGTCGGCACCGTCCGTGCCATGGCTCGCGTCAGTCGGGCGGCTTCAGCCGCTTGCGGATCATGGTGCCCGGTAGCCTGGAGCGCTCCAACGAGGAGGCCTGCGACCAGGACTACCGCAAGAGCTGGCGACGCCACCAGCGTGAGGCGCTTTAGCCCCTTTACCGGAGGCCAGAGCTTTCCTGCCGCGCGCTGCGTATGTTCGGCGGAGAGCTCCTGGTGGCGTCGCATCAGCTCTTCACGGAGTCGGTTCTTGTGGCGCGGATCTATGACTGCCCGCTGGGATAACGTAGCGACGTGCTGAGCAGCGCCTCGTACGTCGGAATCGAGATCAAAGTCACGCATTTTCCATCACCGTTTTCATCTTCCTGAGACCACGATGCAGGAGCATGCGGACGGCCGGCTCGTTTTTTTTCAGCACGGAGCCGATTTCGGCGAAGCTCAAATCTCCCGCAAATCTTAGTAACACGACATCTCGCTGCTCGTCGGACAAATGTTGGACCAGGGCACCGAGCTCCTCACTGCGTTCACAATCGAGTACATATCCCGCGGGATCAGAATCACTCGAGTGGTGCTCGAGGTCGTCAATCGATGTTTGAAACCTTCTGCGCCGGTAGTGATCGATGATCGCGTTGCGCGTGATCCGAAAAATCCAAGGGGCGAACGTATTTCTCCGCGATTGATACGTCGGAAGTGCTTCCAGTGCTTTCATAAATACAAGAGCCGTGATGTCTTCCGCTTCAGTGGGATTGCCAAGTCGGTGATACACATACCGGTAGACGCGGGTGTAATACCGCTCATACAGTTCCCCGAAGGCAAGTCGGTCGACTTTCGCGGCCTCTGCCAGGGCCGCGTCGCCGTCGGCCGCCCACGTTTCGGCGGGGAGCGAACGTGCATTCAGCGCGCTTTCCATCCTCTCCCCTTCCATGTCATCGTCTGCTACTACGCGAAATGCGCTCATTTGTAACGCTATGACTCCTAGGACAGGATCGGGCGACGTGCGGCATACATGAGAATGCCGGCCGCAATTGCGACGTTCAGAGATTCTACCCCCGCCTTCATTGGAATGCGAACGCGGGCATCAATAGCAGCGCCGGCCTGCGGGGAGAGACCGCGGGCTTCACTACCGACCACCAGAACGCTTCGCTCGGGCCATTCAAACTGATACAGCGCGTGTTCACCGTCGGTCGAGGCTGCAACAAAGCTCGTATCGCTCAAACAAGACCTCAGATCTTCCCAGGTCACGCCGCTGTACAGCGGAAGCTTGAAGTGCGCTCCCATGCCGGCTCGTACGACCTTCGGTCCAAACAGGTCAACCGAGGTTAGAGTACTGACAAGATAGTCGGCTCCGACGGCCGACGCGGTGCGAGCGATGGTGCCCGCATTGCCCGGGTCGGAGACGGTGTCCAGCACGATTCCAAACGGTGCTTCCCGTTGCGCGTCGAGGGGCGGCATGACCGGCAACTTGAGAACGGCCAACGCACCGCCGGGATGATCGGTCTGCGAGACAGCTTTCATCACGTGATGGTCCACTTCGTACGCCTCGTGGCCCCAGGCGATCAGGTCCGGCAGGAGAAGCGCGCCGTCAGGTGAACGTTGCAGAGCCTCGGAGTCATACAGTACAACCCTCGCCGTCTGACCGGTGGTCACTGCCTCGCGGAGGAGGCGAACCCCTTCAGCCACGTATTCCCCGCTTTCACGACGAACGGCCGCTCGTTCGAGCGACCGTACATACTTAATGAGCGGGTTATGCGTACTGGTGAGACGCACTATGCAGTTGGAACGCGAACCTCGCTGACGATGCGCTCGAAAGTCGCGGGCTCGCGTACGGCGAGGTCGGCCAGCATTTTGCGGTCGAGACCGACATGGGCCAGCTTCAATAGATGCATGAACTGGCTGTAGCTAACCCCGTGCTGGCGCGCGGCCGCATTGATGCGGACGATCCAGAGAGCGCGCATCGTGCGCTTGCGAGTTCGACGGTCTCGATAGGCATAGGCCAGGGCGTGAGTCAGGGACTCGTTCGCCGATCGAAAATGCCGACTCCGGGCACCACGGTGCCCCGCTGCCTGCTTCAGAACTTTCTTGTGGCGGCGATGCGACTCGGGCCCGCCCTTTACTCGTGGCATGCTCTCGCTCCTACTTGACTTTCAAACCGGGAACCAACGCCCGGATTCGCCGTTTCATGCCCGGGTTGGCCACGAACATGTCGTCCATCTTGCGAAGCGAGCGCTTTGACTTGGCAGATTTCTTGTGGTTCTGAAAACCGCGGCTACGCAATATTTTGCCGGTGCCGGTCACCTTAATGCGCTTCACCGTCGCCTTATGCGTTTTGATCTTCGGCACGCTTCCCTCGTTCCTTGTTTCGTTTTACGCCGTGGGCGCGGCCGGCGGGGCCGCGGGCTCCTTGGGCCGAGTCGGCGCCGGTTTGACCGGTGCCGGAGTCAGGATCATCGTCATGGCGCGCCCCTCGAGCAATGGCATTCGTTCGACGATCCCACTTCCTTCGAGACGTTTCACGACTTCTTCCAGTACAACGCGTCCCAATTCCGGGTGGGCATTCTCGCGACCGCGAAAATTCACCGTGACCTTTACCTTGTCGCCCTCGTTCAAAAAGCCCTGAATGAGCTTCGTTTTAAAGACCAGGTCATGCTCGCCGATCTTCGGCTTGAGCCGCATTTCTTTGAGCGTCTGAGTCTTTTGCGTCTTACGAGCTTCACGCTCTTTCCGTGTTTGCTCGTATTTGTATTTTCCGTAATCGAGAAGTCGGCACACTGGCGGTTGGGCCATCGGGCTGACTTCAACGAGATCTAAATTGTCGGTCCGGGCCATGTCCAGCGCGCGGGGCAACGGAACGATGCCGAGCTGTTCGCCATTCTGTCCGATCATGCGGACTTCTCGAGCCCGGATTTGATTATTTATTCGCAGGTCTTTCGAGATGGGTAAGCCTCCTCAAAACATAGAGAAGCAGCGACAACTTTACATCGCTGCTCCCACAATATTACCACTCTTGACAAGCGTTCGTCAACGGGCTGATCGCTTCAGAATGACGTCGTGTGTCCGGCGCAGCATCGACAAGGACCGGCTAGGACGTGGCTCCATTTTTGGCGGCCCCCGTGAGT